>NZ_JBQIAV010000012.1:0-59296 GCF_054957775.1 Rhodoglobus galactosidasius
CATAACCCGCATCGCCTTCGGCTTCAAATCCCCCGACGCCCTCATCGCCCTCGCGATGCTCAGCCTCGGTGGCCACAAACCCGTGCTCCCCGGCAGGAATTAACCCACGGAAGAGACAGGAGAGCCCGATTTCCCGCCATTATTATCGCCAACCAGATAGTTCACCCCGGCGCCGAACTCGAATGTAGTTTCAGCCCGAAAGCTCTTGACGTTCTCGACAGTAACCCGCTTGATGTACAAGTTGCTCCACTCGTAAGACGCAGCGCCATCCGGGGCGCACAACTCGCAGCTTATTTGAGTGTCGCTCGATTATCTATAGCGGACTCGATCAAGACTGCCAACCCGACCCGGCCCTCAAAGCGCCTATCTACTTACTGTGACAAACGAGTTTATTCTGTCGGGTGTGTCATTCATTCAGGCCGAGCGCTGCAGTCGCTGCCTTCGTTGTCGCAAGTGATAGGCACATGCAGCGATTAGTCCGGCTGTGGCTCTGAGCTATTGCCCAGATCTGTGAAAAGTGCGGCCGGTAGTGGTAGCTCGTACTTCTCGCACAAAAAGCGGGTCTGGCAATATCGCTGAGCGTCCGCAGCAACCTTGCCCAAAATTGCAGAATTAACGCCCGCCCCTATAACTATGCCTACGAAAGGCGCGACTTTAGCAACGTTCTTCACTGAGACTTTCGCTCCGTTGGGGCCCAGTTGTTGCAACAATTTTTCGATAGCCGCGAGGAGTCTGTTGTCCACGCGAAGTTTCTCCGACCACCGCACGCGTCCTTTGATGGCTTGAGCTGCGAGCGCCGCTTCCCGCAATGGTTCCGCTTTGGCCGCCTGAGCCATGAACGAGCGCTGCACTAGTCGCTGAATAAAAACTTGCTCCGCCGGATCCTTTGCGTCATATCCATACGAATGAGCAATACGAGCGGCGATCGACACGCTAAGGACTTGTATGACGAGGATGTCCGCGCCGATTGCTAGAGGAATTCCTGCGACGGGGACCAACGCAAGCGCGCCCATCGCCCCTCCCTCGAGGGCACCCGCCGTCCTCCAATTCAGGGTGTTCCGGCTTAGCAGCCGATCAGAAAATTTGAGATCTTGTAAACGCAACTCCGTGAAACTCACTATTTCAAGCCCGCGCTTTCGAGCGAGTTTCTCTACGCTGGTCGGGTCATTCAGCTCTAGAGCCCAATCGTTGAATAACTCGAGAAGTCTTGCTGCGGAACCTGCTATAGGTACTAGAGCCTTGTCTGCGACGGCTTCTCCAGCACGACGGATCGGTTCCTTGATCACTTTCGGGACGGATTCCGAAACTCGCTTAGTGGCGTCTCCTGCAAACTTGCTACCGCGATCCAGCGATGTGCTGACCCAATTAGGGAGATTGCGACGATTGTTTCGATCTTGCCAGTGCTTGTTGAGTGCGATCCACACCTGGCGCTCGTAATTGGTCATCCCCGCCGTGGCGTCCGCGAGAGGTTGGGCTTCGGTGCTCAATACAATTCCCCTTATGTAGTGACTACATGGTTCATGTTGCCCTAGTGCAGCGGGAACTGAGCGAAGCCGCACTGGCGATTGATTCAAATACTCGAATGAGTGATGCTGGGATTCCTTGCGTTGCCTTTTTGGGTTTCTTCGGTGAACCCGGCCAGCGCAGTTCTGGGCGTGGACGAACTCGTATTTGGTGCGCTCTGAGACGCCGCGCAGTGCAGCGCGTCGTACGTGCGCCAGAGACCCTTGAGAGAGCAGCGTGAGCTACTCAGAGGAGCGCGGCTCAGGATCAGCCACAATCTCGGGCGAGAGCATCCGCCGCTTCATTAGGGTAGCTTCTGCGGCCAAAATGCCCAGCACGAGGCTGGCGCCTACGGCTATGAGTAACAGCACGAGCCCGAGGTCGTCGGCGGGCGGCAGGATTCCGCCCGACTCGGTCTGCCAGGGCCACAACGCGCGAAGCGAGCCGAGCATGAGGCCCGTCATGATGGCGAGGGTGATGCGGCGGCGGTTCTTCAGCAGCCGCTGCAAGCCCGAAACGAAGAGTCCCAAGCCGACGATGGCGCCGATAATGAATGCGCCGAGGTAGGCGAAGTTGCGGTCGTTCACGGCCGCGAGGGTGGGGGCGTACATCCCGAGGATCAGTAGTAGGTACGATCCCGAAACTCCGGGCAGGATGAGAGCGCAGACGGCAAGTGCTGCGGCGAACGACACAATGATTAGCGAGGGTTCGACATCCCCGCCTCGAGGCAAGCTCGTGAGAGCAACAGCGACGGCAGCGGCAAGTAAGCCGATCAGTATTTCTCGTAGCGTCCACCGGCTACCCACCATGCGCGCTGGCACGATGAGCGAGGCGGCGATGAGGCCGGCGGAGACTGCGCGGGTGCCCGTCGGGTATGCCTCGAGCAGTGGGGCGAGCACAGCGGCTCCGACGACGATTGCCAGAAGCATCCCGATACCGATGGGCAGCACGACGTTCCAGCGCACCGAACGGAAGTGTGCGGCAGCGCGTGAGAGCCCGCGGCCACGGATGCCGTCTGCGATCGTGAGGGCCACTCCGCGCGCAAGGTGCCCGGCACCGTCGATGAGAGTGTCGTAGACGCCGACGAGCAGTGCGATGGTGCCGCCACTGACCCCGGGAACAATCTCGGCGAAGCCGATAAGGGCGCCGCGGAAGGCATCGCCGACGGTGCGTATGACGGGGTGCAGTCGAGTACTCGCGCGCCCGTGTTCATTTGGTTGTCTTTTTGTGCTTGTCGTTGTTGCTAGTTCCGTCAATCCAGATCTCAATCTCGGGTCGTGGCACTCTGAGCGGTGGAGTTTCTCAACACCGTGCAGGTCGGTCGAACTAGTTTAGGCGGCGGTGACTGATTGCGCTCTCAGGTACCAGACGCCACGCTTGTGCCCGTAGCCTAGAGGGGTGAATAACGGCAGCAACAACCGGGTTCGGGCATTTCAGCAACGTGTGAGTCGATCCCTCATCACTATGGCTGGGGGAGCCCTGCGCTCAACCAATGCGCCGACTCAGCTCCTGTCGATTCCAGGGAGCGAGCAGCAGCTATCCCAGCGACACGCACGCTCGGTTATCGATCTATGTTTGCGCGCCGGCGAAGCAATGTTGGCGACCGGAGCATCCGCGGCTGACGTTGTTGCCACGGTGCTTCGTATCAGTACTGCGTATGGCGTTAGCGGAATGCACGTCGACATTACCTTCACCTCGCTCACTGTTTCGGTGCATCGCGGGATGAACGAAGACCCGATGTCGATCATGCGCATTGTGAAGGTGCGCACCATCGACTACACGCGGCTGCAGAACGTGTACTGGCTCATTGACGTGATCACGGGGCCGGACGGTCCCGGGGATGTCGATGAGACACGCGAGCAGCTTGGTGCGATTCTGACAACACCGCATCCGTACCGGCGCTGGGTGGTGACCGCGGGTAAAGCGATTCTGGCGGCAGGTGTCGTGGTGATGTTCGACGTGAGCTTTGTGCTGGTGCTCGTGGCGGCAGCATCCGCCGCTATCTCGGATCTCATGACTCGTCGCTTAGAACGCTGGTCGGTTCCCGCATTCTTCGCTCAGATGGCTGCCGCAGCGGTAACCACCGTGATCGCGGTATTCATGTTCTGGCTTCACTCGGTTGGCATCGATATGCCCGGATCGAATAGTCCGACTGTCATTGTGATCGCCGGCATCATCATGCTTCTTTCCGGTGTCGGGCTCACCGCTGCGGCCAGTGACGCGATTGGCGGCTACTACGTCACGGCGACTGCCCGCGGAATGGAAGTCGTCATGATGACACTCGGCCTCGCAGTCGGCATCTCGATCGTGCTGAGCCTTTCCTTGCGCCTGGGAATACCGGTGGCCGTCGGCGATTCTTTGGGTGAAAGTCGAAGCTTGATCTCTGGGATGGTCGGGGCTGCGATCATCGCCGTCGGCTTCGCCCTCGCCTCCTACGTGCGGCTACGGTTGTTGCCGCTCATGGCAATCGGGGCCAGCCTCGTGTTCGCCGTGTACTGGGTGGTGCTGCCATTGGCATCCTCGCCAGGGCTAGCCCCCGCTATCGCCGGCACCGCTGCCGGCGTCATCAGCTACCTTCTCTATCGCTGGCTGAAAGTGCCAGAAGGCGCCACAAACATGGTGGGTATCATCGCTCTGCTGCCCGGACTCGCACTGTATCGAGGCATCTATGCCCTCATGGATTCCGAATATGGAGTCAATCTGGCGCTGCCCGCAATGGTTATGGCACTAGCGACCGGCTTAGGCCTCGCTGCAGGAACAACCATCGGGGGATTCATTGCACGACGCACCTTCGGGTTCGACCGCTCGGCAATGCTGGCGCTGAAGCGCTCACGGACGCCGCGGTAACGATGCTTGCCATTCGCGTGCGGACCTAGCGAAAGTCTCCGTTGCCTTCCTAACTCATTACAGATAGGCTTCATGTGTAGAGAGTTGGGAGGTGAGCGTGTTGGTAGCAGATCTCGCACCAGTGTTTACGCTCGGCGACGCTCGCACCGCAGGCCTGCGGAAAGACCAGGTTTACGACCTGCTCGCGAACGGGGAGATCGAACGAGTAGGCCGCGGCGTGTATCTGCGTCCTGACAAGATCGAGCCTGCCTTCGCCTCGCTCGCCGCAGCAACAGCTGTGCGTGAAGAGGCGACGTTGTGTCTGACGAGTGCGCTCGTACGCCACGACCTGAGCGACGCCATCCCGTTCGAGTCTGATATCGCCCTCCCGCGAGGCACCCATCATCCCGTTGGACTCGCTCACGTTGCATGGCACAGCTTCGACCCGACAACCTTCCAGATCGGACGCGACCACATCGATGCCGGAAATGGATTCAGGTTCGCCATCTACTCAGCCGAGAGATCGATCGTGGACTGCTTCCGACTCATGCATCAGGAAGGAAGCGACGTCGCCTACGAAGCACTCCGACGGTGGTTGCGACAACGCGGGAACTCGCCGGCAGCCCTGTTGAAGGTTGCATCATCTTTTCCGAAGGCACAGCCGCGGATCCGCCAGGCGCTCGAGGCGCTCCTATGACTCCGCCAACACCGACACGAGACACGCCTGCTGGGCAGGCATACAACGATCTGCGCAACCTCGCTCGCCGCGACGGACGCGACCCTGCCGAGTACATCACCTTGTATGCGCTCGAAGGTTTTCTCGCCCGGTTGGCCTTCTCTGAGCACGCTGGAGAGTTCGTGCTCAAGGGTGGTGTGCTCATGGCAGTGTTCGCTGCGCGCCGACCGACCCGCGACATCGACTTCGCAGCGACTGGATTCGCCAACGACATCGCCGATGTCGAGCAACGGGTACGCAGCACCATCGAGGTACATCTCGACGATGGGTTGGAGTTTGATCCGGACTCCGCTGTGGGGGAGCCGATCCGGGACGACGCCGACTACAACGGCGTCCGCGTCAAGGTCACGGCGCAACTCGCGACAGCGCGAGTAGCTCTGCACGTCGACGTGAACTTTGGCGATCCGATCTGGCCGGCCCCAACCGAAGTGGTGCTCCCACTCCTGCTCGGCGGAACACTTCGATTGAGGGGCTATCCCGACCACATGGTGCTTGCCGAGAAGATCGTCACCGCGATCGAACGAGGTGAGCAGAACACCCGGTGGCGCGACTTCACCGACATCGCGGCCATTGCCCGCACCCGGAGAATTCGCGGCACGGACCTGCGTTCGGCGATCGACACCGTTGCGCGCTACCGCCAAGTCGAGATCGAACCGCTTGGTCCATTGATCGCAAACATGCCCGACCTCGCGCAACGCAAGTGGGAGGTCTGGCGACGGAAACAACGGCTCGAAGGGACGACGCCCGTCCGCTTTGGCGAGCTTCTCGACACATGTTTTGCACTTACCGAACCGATCCTTTCTGAGAGCGCTACCAACCTGTCATGGGACCCGCGAACCGGGTTATGGAAAGTGCCCACTTTCGAACCGGGAGAAAGCCCTTGGTGACTTCGACGGGCAGGGATTCGAAACCGAGCCAAGCATCGTGGATGGACATTGACTCCACGGAAACTCCAGCGAGCAACGGTTCAGCCTCGGGGAGAACAGCTAGCCGTGGAATCATGCGAAAAACAGGTCCGCTGATAGTTTCGGGACGTCTGGGTGCGTCACAGGTCGTCAATACCATCGAGATATGACCCGTCGAGACTCAGAGCGCACGACAGCCGAAGCGCGCCGACGGCGTGCCGCGCAAGAGCGCCGCGGTAAGCAAAGGGAGACTTTGCCACCTCCCAGCCCAGCGTCTTTGTCTACGGAGCCACAGACGACCTTGTGGGCCATATCTCGAGCCGGTGCGCGTGCCGGGCGTGGATTTCGCTATCAGAATATGGTCGCCACGCTCGTCGTATTGCGTCTGTGGAGCGAAGGCGACGCGACAGCGTTAGTGACGCCGGAAGGGTACGACGACATTTCGGTGCAGTCGTTGAGCGGGTCGTTCTTCATCCAGGTCAAGTCGCGACGTGAGAGCGCGGGCGATTTCGCCCCGACCGATCTGCGAAAGGACTTGCGTTCCGTCGCAAAGGCTTGGGTGAAGCGCAGGGACGCCGAACTCCCAGCCGCGACGATCCTCTTGCTTGAGCGCCCGGTCACTCGAATTCCAGTACCCGAGTGGGGGAGCGAGGCTGCACAGCCTAGCTCCAGCGCCCGGAGTGAATTAGCCAAGGAGCTGGACGCTGTCTCATTGGACGACGATCAGGACATGGCTGCCTTTGCGGCTTCAACCTCAGTTGTAGTCTGTCCCGATCCGTATGGGCAGGCGATCAGCAGGGTCTGCTGAGGGTTTGGTTGAGTCTGGGGTTTATGCCGTTAGAGCAACGGCATCCATCATTATGGTCTCGAACTCGATTGGTGTCAGCTTCCCTAAGCTGCGTTGCCGTCGCTTGCGGTGATACTTCCCCTCGATCCATGAAACGATCGCGAGGCGCAACTCCTGTCGGCTCGCCCAGGACTGCCGGTCGAGCACGTTTTTCTGCAACAAGCTGAAGAACGATTCCATCGCGGCATTGTCCCCGCACGCGCCCACTCTGCCCATCGAGCCGAGCAGCCCATGACGCTTCAAAGCCCTCCGGAATTTCCTGGAACCAAATTGCGTGCCACGATCGCTGTTAAGCCGAATTCGGCTTAACAGCGACCGCGGCGTTCAATATGTCGCGATTCGCTACACCGAACGCCTTGCCGAGAACGGCATCGTCGCCTCAGTCGGCTCGAAGGGAGACAGCTACGATTGTCAGTCTGTTTCTACCGGGTTCCGCAAGAATCGGGTAGTCCTGGCCGGCACGGTCTGACCCATCTCTACGATTGGCCCGCATGGTGCCTTAGCGTTGATCTGTCGACCGTCCGGCCGGGCACGCAATAAGCGCTGCCGCCGGTCGGGCGTGACCTGATAGGAGCCTGGAGCAGACTTTTTGGAAGCGTCCCCATGACAGTCCTGTCCACCCGCCGGCAACAACGTGTGACCCACGATAACCGGCAAAGGAGACACCACAGTGGACGAGGTTGAGCAGTTCAGATCAGGGCATGTCGTGATCGGCGTCGATACCCACAAACACATTCATGTTGCAGCAGTCATGGATTCGATCGGGGGAATTCTTGCGACTCTCACGGTCGCGACCGACACCGCCGGGTTCCGGCAGCTTCTTCAATGGGCTGCAGGGTTTGGGAAGATTATCGCGTTCGGGATCGAAGGAACGGGCTCTTACGGCGCGTCATTGACCTCATTTGTTCGCCGCCACGGCCATAAAGTGATCGAGGTCTCCCGCCCCGACCGACGGCTGCGCAGACTCAACGGTAAATCCGACACACTCGATGCTGAGAACGCAGCCAGGGCCGTGCTAGCCGGGTTTGCGACCGCGATCCCCAAGACCGCTGACGGCGCAGTGGAGATGATCAGGCAACTGAAAGTCGCCCACGACACAGCAGTGAAAGATCGCTCTGCAGCCATGATCACCCTCAAAGCGATGATCGTGCACGCACCCGAACAGCTCCGCACTGAGACCGCCAAGAAGACGCAGCGAATGATCGCCCGCCACTGCGCAGCGTTGCGACCCCGGGCGTTGGAAACCCCAGACGACTCGATCCGCCACACGCTACGTTCGATCGCGAAACGCTGGCTTGCCCTCGACGAGGAGATCAAGGAACTCGTGGCCATGATCGAGCAGCTCGTCATGAAGCGGGCACCGCACCTGCTGGAGGAGTTCGGCATCGGCGTTGATACCGCGGCGGAGATTCTCATCGTCGTCGGCGACAACCCCGAGCGCATCCACTCCGAGGCAGCATTCGCGAAACTCGCCGGCATCAGCCCCATTCCCACCGGTTCAGGGATGACCTCCGGCAAGCACCGCATCAACCACGGCGGACACCGACAACTCAACGCCGCCATCTACCGCACAGTGATCGTGCGCATGCAGCACCACGAGCAGACGAAAGCATACGTCGCCCGCCGAACCACCGAAGGCAAAAGCAAACGCGACATCATCCGATGCCTCAAGCGCTACGTCATCCGAGAGGTCTACCAGCTGATCAAGATCAACCCGACGACAGGCGAAATCACTACTAGACAAACATAGGAGCATCAATGCGTCCGCGGAGACAGTGATGGGGCTCTACAAGAACGAAGCCGTCCAGAAGGGATCACCGTTCTGGTCGGGCCCGTTGAAGACTCTCGCCGATGTCGAAGAGCTCACCTTCGACTGGGTCGACTGGTACAACAATGACCGCCTGCACAGCGCCCTCAGGAACATTCCGCCCGAGGAATACGAGGCCGCCTACTACGATGAAGTCAATGTCCCATCAACCGGGGAGCCGCTAACAAAACAGCGGCATGAAAACCGGGACGGTTCAGCCAACCTTCTACTTTTTCGGTGGAGCAAGCACGGTGATATCGGTGCGCTTGGGCGGATTCGGAAGCACCTGAAGTCCCGCTTCGGCACACGCCGAAACACCATCGAGTATCTCCACTTGCGTGCCACAGGATCCCGCACCGGATTTCCCGAAAATTGCCCAGGCCGTTGGTGGCCCCGGGGTGAAGCGTGGAGAGTATCGGATGCCATCAAAAGCGGCCCGCTCGATCGCTGACGCCCACGCCTGAGGCACCACATACGGCGTCATCGACGTCAGCTCGCTCGTCACCTCAAAATTTGCGGCCTCCGGTACACTCACCGCAGCAAACTGCCCACCCCTGGTCGTGAATTTGGTTACGCGCGTCCCGTGGGCATCACTGGAGCTCACCCTCCCTTGCCTGATGACAATACCCAACCGCTCACGGAGAGCACCCGCGATATCGTCTGCGGCATATAACGTCCCGCGCGGCGCCGGCAGGTCAAACCTGCCGCCGAGGCTCGACGAGTAGTAGCCCGCGTCATTTCCAGTCGAGTGGGCGCGCGCGAGCACCCGCGCAGGCGATAAAGCCTCAGCCGGGAAATCTTCTAAAAGTGCGTCGTCTGCAGGGGGCCGCTGCGCGACTACTTCTCGGCTCATGTGAGCCGACTCGCAACATCTTGCTCCGCTAACGCCAGCACATCCGAAGCATCATCATCCGTGCCCCGCAACTTCTCGGCGGCCGACTTCCCACCCCACTCCTCCAACGGTGTGTTGAGCCACATCGCTCGAGTCCACTCATCGGTAATCCCGCGACGAAGGACCCTTGTGACATCGTGGATCCGCGGCAGCAGTTCCCCTGCAGCATCAAACTGGAACGAGGGGTGAAGGAATTCTCCGTCAGCAGACTTCAGGCCGAGAAGACGATCTTGGCGACGCAACACTGAGAGGCGTTGACGAGAAAGTCCGCGCCACACCACCAGCGCAGAAGTGTCATAAAACGGACCAACCAGTGCATCCCACGGGCTCTTCTGTGTGGTGGGTACGACCGCAATAAGTCGGCGAGCCACCTCAAGAGCATCAACACCCTCGAACGCACCCTCACCCAGCTCACGCTGCCGGTCTTGGAGCTGCGATATGAAAGCGGTAACCAAATCCCCCATCGGTTCGGAAAGTTCCACCTCCGGGCTTGGCCCACCAGCTACAGTGGCGCCCGTCGGCTCAAGACGCATATGCAGACGCGCGATGTCCCGAATCCTCCTCGGGACGGCCATTGTACCCACGACCTCCACTGGAATTTTCTGACTCACGACATTAACGAGGATGTACTTTCCGCCAACGGTCTCGAGTTCCACGGACGTCTGCGGTGCCCGTCGCGCAGGTTCATGGGTGATCGACATTTCAACCTCCGTCAATAGTGTCAATGCCAATGTACCACATGGTCAATAGCGTCAATAGCGGGGAGCGCACCGCCACCTCGCGGGCACCCGCTCCGCACAGCTATCCCATCGCGGTCTCATGAGTGGCTAGTTTTGCAGGTACACGACAGGCCGCCTTTCCGACTGTGCTTCGCGCCGCCTATGCCCCGAGAACGGCCCCTCGCGTCCGCGAGCCTGGGCTCCGGCCAACCAAAATCGTCGACCAGGAGCATGACAGTTGCGGTAACGCATCACCCGCGTCCTCATGGGCTGAAGGTGGTCAGACTTCAGTAAGGCGGGTATCAAGCTCAAGAAACACGTCTACGACTTCGTGGTGACGGACTCGAAGATTGAGCGAGCGTTCGTCACAGAGCTGGACACCAGTACGGAGGTCGCTGTCTACGCGAAGCTCCCACGCGGGTTCTTCATCCCGACCCCTGTCGGTGATTACAATCCGGACTGGGCGATCGGGTCTGCTGCACCGCTAGGTGACAGTTTCTAGTCACGCAGCCAATACGCACGAACGGTATGTCGTGCTCTGCTGTGGGGCGAAGTCGGTCACCGTGGTCAGCGACACTCCGCTTTTCTCGCCAGTGCGACCCTGCGGCGCGGAGGTTATCTGAGAACTGTGCTGCTGGTCCCCGACTTCATCCCCAGAAGATTGGGTCGCCGCTGGTGCCGATGTGGTCGAGCAGAGATTGAACAGTCTTCGTTGGTTTCGTGCCGTCGTAGATGTGGAACCGAAGGTTGCGATCCTGCCAGTAGAGAGACCAGAGCCCGGTCGATGCGGTGTAGCGGAGCCGGGCGATGGGGGAGCGCGTCCACTCGCGATCTGAGTCGTCCCATGGCGGACGGGTCTCCATAATGGTGACGTGCCGGTCAGCGATCTCACACTCGACGCGGACCTGCTCCCGCAGGTGCTCGGGAATGCGGGCTCGGCACCAGCGGGCGATGCGCAACGCGTCCAGTTCAGGGATTGCCATATGCCTAGTTTCACAGACCGATACCAGCGCACAATGCTGTCGGATCGAAGCAGTTGACCGCGTATGTGTTGTGACACATAATTGTGGGGGAGGGGAGCTGTGATGGTAAAGAACTTTAACGAACTTGCGGATCGTGCGAAGGCGGCATGGTCCGACGACACTCGACGGGTGTATGAGGCAGCATCGTCCGAGTTTGCCGCCGAGGTAGACGAACGTGCCGAACTTGGTGCTGTGCTCGCGACCGCACGCAAGGCCAGGTCTCTTACTCAGCCGGCGTTGTCTGAACTGACGGGCATCCAGCAGGCAGAGATCAGCCGCATCGAGCGAGGCGCTGGGAATCCGACCGCCGCGACACTCCTGCGTTTGGCTGATGCATTGGGGCAGAAGCTCACACTCGTTCCCGCCAAACACTGAATCTTTCACCGCACGTCAGTGCGGCGTGTTGGGCTCGCGCTGTTGCGCTTCCGGTCCGCCGAGTAGCGGGAGTGAAGTGGACCAATCTAGTGACCAACGCCCTGCAATGCGTGCAGAACGTGACGGCCGTTGACGTGCTCTGAATGGGAAATCCCCGATCAGCTTCCGGATGAAGGCTCAACTCGTCGTCAACGCGCTCACAATGGCCGGTTCGTCGATTCGCGAAATCGGAGCACGTTCTCGACGAACGGTGGACTGCTTTCGGTGTCGCCGTCGAGTCTGCAGAGCAGAAAGTCGACTGCGGCTTTCGCAGTGGCCTCCGGCACGAGGTCGACAGAGGTGATCGGCGGAGTGCTGTTTCTGGTTTGTTCTGAGTCCGAGCCAGCAACGATCATGATGTGTGCAGGGATGCGGTAACCGGCTTCCTGCAGGCGTTTCTGCAGACCAGCCGCGTGACGTCCGGTGAGGCAGTAGATAGCGTCGGGCAGTTCCTTCTCGCCAGCGAGCTTTGCCGCGAGCATCTCGTCGGCGACAGTTCGGCCTCCAGCTTCGCCCGAGCGTTCGTCCTGATGGTATAAGAATCCGTCCTGTCCGTGCTCGGCTGCCCACGTGCGATACGACAGCTCGCTGTCGGCGTTCCACGCGTTGGAGTCTGTTCCGGTGACGAGGGCGATTCGTTTTGCACCTCGTTCGACGAGAGCATTTACGACCGCACGGCAGTCGGTTGTCGTGCCTGTCCCTACCCAGTCAGCGAACTCTGGACGCTCGGTATCGCGACCCACGGTGACTATCGGGATGCCGTTGCGATTCAACAGGGCGATCACCGGGTCGTTGGCGACCGGGTCAGAAATGATGAAGCCGTCGACCGCGAGTGCGATGCCGGGCAAGGCACCTGCTGTGGGATCTCGCACGAGCATGAGTCCGAATCCGCGGTCTAGGGCTTCGACTGCCGCGGCACCAGCAAAGCGCATGAAGTAGTCCACGCCCTCCGGCTGGTAGGAGTCTAGGTCTTCGAGCGGGCGGATGACGATGCCGAGCACGCCCAGACGGTTGCTGCGCAGCCCCCTCGCAATTGCATTGGCGCTGTAGCCGATTTCGTTGGCGGTATCGATGACACGCTGCCGAGTCGCGTCGGCCACGACACCTTTACCGTTGAGCGCGTGGGAGACCGTCGTAATGGAAACGCCGGCTTGCTTGGCGACGTCATGAATCGTGGTTCTGTGTCGACGTGGGCGGGTCATCACCGAATGTTACCTGTTGGTAACGGCTTTCGGGATTTCCAGAACGCTCTTGTCCAAAACGTTTTGGCTAACTACAGTCACAACAACGTCATGGTGTTCGTACCTCGACCAAGGACCAATAGGAGCATTTCAATGAAGAAGAGCGCACTAGCTTCCACCGTCATCCTCGCGCTTGCCCTCACGGGCTGCGTGGCGACCGACGACACAGATACAAAGTCCAATGGATCGGGTTCCGACGAGCTTGTCTTTACGACGCCGCCAGCCGTCGGAGAACTTGATCTCGCAACGTGGAACCTGCCGTTCGGCGAACCAGCGTCGCTGGACCCGATCAAGGCATTCAACTACCCGGAGAACACGGTAGTCGCGAACTTGTGTGAAGGGCTCATGCAACTGCAGCCCGACTACACGATCGAGCCGAACCTGGCCGAGAGCGTCGAAACTCCGGATTCGACCACCTACATCTACACGATTCGTGATGGCGTGGAGTTCTGGAACGGTGATCCACTGACGGCGGAAGACGTGGTCTTCAGTCTGGGCCGTCACATGAACCCCGACGAGGGAAGCTATTGGGCCGGTGACGTTGTCAGCAACATAGCGTCGATCGAGAAGACCGGAGAGCGTGAAGTCACCGTCAAGCTCACGGAGCCAGATGTCACGTTCAACTCCTACATGGTATCGCCGATCGGCAACATTGTTCAGCAATCGCACCGCGAAGCTGCCGGCGGAGATTACGGCAATCCCACAGGACTCGTCATGTGCACCGGTCCATTCTCGATGGGTGAATGGAATCAGGGTCAGTCCATTTCGCTTATGCGCAACGATAACTACTGGAACGAAGAGAAGATGGCCAAGACCGCACAGGTCGACATCAACTTTATCGTCGACTCCGCGGCCATTTCCAGCGCTCTGACCACCGGGGCTATCGATGGTTCCTATGATGTGCCGCTTGGCTCAGTGCCCACCTTGGAGAGCGCCGACAACGGCACTCTGTACCTCGGCAGCTCGCTGCAGGTCATGGCAATCATCGGTACGGGCAACGGCGCATTTGCTGACCCAGCAGTTCGCCAAGCACTCATGATGGCGACCGACCGTCAAGCAATCGCCGACACCGTGTATGAAGGTACAGCGCAACCGTCCAGGTCGCTCGTGCCGAACAACGGGTGGTCTTACGGCGAGGACGAGTTCACCAGCGGACGCGAAGACCTCCGACCAACCGAGGTTGACATCGAGGGCGCGAAAAAGGCCCTCGAGAGTGCGACGGTAGATCTCGATCAGACCATCAGCATCGTGTACCCCGCGGAGCGTGGCTACTATGCGGACATCATCTCCGAAATCGCCAACGGCGCACGGGCCATCGGGCTGACGGTCGAGCCGGTAGGAGTCCCGAGCGCACAGTTCGGTGCTTACTTCTCCGACGAAGAGGCTCGTGCGGGTAGCGATGCGTTCGTGACTGCGAACTACATGGATGTGCCAGACCCACTCGCGTTCCTTCGCGGCATCGTTGGTCCTGAGGGCTCGCAGAACTACAACGGCTATGACAATCCTGAGGTCAACGCGCTAATCAATGAGGCGGAGGCGATGACCGACGAGAACGAGAGAGCGGCCGTCGTCAACCAGATTCAGCAGATCGTCATGGAGGATCTGCCGTGGATCCCGATCGTCGATTCCGCCGTGCGACTGTTTCTGAACGACAGGGTGACTGGCGTGCCAGCATCCTTCGTGTACCTCTACTACCCGTGGGCAGCTGACCTCGGCGCATCGGGAAACTGATCAACCGGCAGGTGTGAGGGTGCAATAGACCGCACCCTCACTCCTGCTGCCACCAAAGGGGGGTGCCATTCCAGTGATGTTCATCATACGAAGACTTTTCGCGCTCATCGGCGTGCTCATCGTGTCGAGCTTTCTCGTCTTCGCCGGGATGTATGCCGCCCCGGGCAGCCCAGAGAACTTCCTTGTGCAGGGTCGCACCGTCTCCCCGGAAGTGCTTGCAGCTATCCGGGAGCAGTACTCGCTCAACGACCCCTTCCTCGTGCGCTTCTGGAACTGGCTCACCGGAGTTCTGCAGGGAAACTTCGGGCAATCGCTCATCAACCGCCAAGATGTCGGTGAGCTACTCGCCACCCGACTACCGACGACAATCACCCTCGTGGTGATGGCTGCCATCCTGATCATGGTGCTCGGAGTGGGACTGGGTATCGTCGCAGGCACCCGCGATGGGGCTCTCGATAAGGTCATCCTGCTTGGTTCAAACCTCGGCTTCGCCGTCCCTACTTTTTTCGCCGCGCTGATCCTGATGAGTATTTTCAGCGTCGGGTTGGGCTGGTTTCCGGTATTCGGCTCCGGGGACGGCTTTCTCGACCGACTCTGGCACCTCACCCTGCCGGCTTTTGCACTCGCGCTGCCCTCAATGGCAGTCGTCGCGCGGATCACCCGCACGTCCATTCGCGAAGAACGCGGTTCCGAGCACTCGATCATGGCTCAGGCTCGCGGCGTCCCGCGAGCACTCGTGCAACGCCGTCACGTGATCCGTAACTCGATGCTCCCGGTGAGTACGATCGTCGGAGTACACATCGCCGGTCTCATCGCTGGCGCCTTCGTTGTCGAGTACGCCTTCACTCTGGATGGCATCGGGACACTGCTCATCAGTGCCGTGCAGACCAAAGACTTCGCCGTGGTGCAAGCGATCGCCATCATCCTGGTTGCAGCCTTTGGTCTCATCAATCTTCTCGTTGACCTGCTCTACGCGGCGATCGATCCGCGCGTGAGAACACGAGGTGAAGGATGATTCGCGTCAAGTCGCTGCTTGGCCCGATTGGCATAGCCGCTGCGGGCCTGTTCACGCTGGTCGTTCTGGGGGCACTATTCGCCCCGTTGATCGCCCCCTACGATCCCACGATCGGCTCCGTCACCGAGCGCTACCTCGGGGTCAGCGCCGCTCACCTACTGGGCACCGACCAGGCCGGTCGCGACATCTTCTCCCGACTGTTGTGGGGCGCGAGATCCGCTTTGATCGGCCCTGTCATCGTCGTGACGATTACGGCGGTACTTGGTACCGGACTCGCCCTGATCAGTGTCTGGTGGGGTGGACTCGTTGACTCCTTCATCAGTCGCGTCCTCGACCTGCTCTTTGCGTTCCCCAACCTGCTGCTCGCGATGCTGGCGATTGCCGTGTTCGGACCGAGCCTGACGACTGCAGCTCTCGCACTCTCGATCGCGTACATCCCTTACACCGCCCGTGTTATCCGGAGCATGGCGCTTCGCGAACGCAACCTTCCCTACATCCGTTCGCCGCAGCTGCAGGGGATCTCGGGGGTCGTGATCACGGTGAGGCACCTGATCCCGAACATCGCACCATTGATCGTGACCGGCGCCACAATAAACTTTGGTTTTGCCATGATCGAACTCGCCGCACTGTCCTTCCTCGGGCTCGGGGTCCAGGCACCCGATGCTGATTGGGGTCTCATGGTCGCCGACGGCCAGCAGTCGTTGCTGAGGGGTTACCCGGCCGAGAGCATGCTCGCAGGCTTGCTCATCGTGCTCACGGTCGCCTCGCTGGGCTACATCGGTGAACGACTTGGCGGTCGTGCCGCAGCCGGGAGGAAAGTCTGATGTTAGAGATTCGCGATCTGTGCATGACAATCGCCACCGAACGGGCAGAGCTCGACATTCTGCGGAACGTGTCGCTTTCGGTCGGCGCGGGTGAATCCGTGGGTCTTGTCGGAGAGTCCGGCAGCGGTAAATCGATGACCTTGCGTTCCATTCTTCGTATCGAACCGAGTAATGCTTCGATCACCGGGAGCATCACCTTTGCAGGGACGGACGTGCTCGCGTTGCGGGGCGAGTCTTTGCGCCGGATGCGCTCCACAGACGTATCAATGATCGCCCAGAATCCGCACGCGGTGCTGAATCCGGTACTTCCCGTCGTCAACTACCTGATCGAAGGTATGCACGATGCGCAGGGAATGCCCAAGGATGCAGCACGGCTGCGCGCCGGTGAACTACTCGAGCAAGTTGGCATCGACGGCGTTGACCGGGTGCTTGGTTCGTACCCGCACCAGCTCTCTGGCGGGATGCTCCAACGTGTCGTTATTGCGGGAGCGATCGCGGGTAAGCCAAAACTCATGCTTGCCGACGAACCCACCACGGCGCTCGATGTCACGACACAAGCCGAGGTAATGGCGATTCTCGATGAACTCCGCCGGGATCTTGGCATGGCAATGCTCTACGTGACGCATGATCTGGACCTCGCCGCGGCGGTCTGCGACCGCATCAGTGTGATGAAGGACGGACAGATCGTCGAAACCGGAGTGCCAGAACAGTTGCGCGACAATCCCACACATCCCTATACGCGGGAGCTGATGGACTCGCGGCCGGTAGGGATTATTCCGACCGGGATCGTTCCACCTGGGATTGACGTCGACGAAAGTGAGTCCACATGAGCACGCCCGCAATAGTCGTGGATGCGCTGACGAAGACCTTCAACGGCCACGGGCGACACAAAGTTACGGCGCTAGATAATATTTCCTTGACTGTCGAGCGCGGCTCATGTCTCGCAGTGGTCGGCGAATCGGGCTCCGGCAAAACTACTCTCGCGCGGATCATCGTAGGGCTCGAGACTGCCGATTCGGGCACCGTAATGCTCAACGGAAAACCGGTCGCCGAGCGCGCGAGCCGTCGAGAACTGCACCGGCGCGCCCGTGAAATTCAAATGGTGTTTCAAGACCCGCAGAGCTCGCTGAACCGACGGCTGCGGGTGAGCACCGCCGTCGACGAGGTCCTGAGGGCCCACACGACGCTGGATGCTCGCGCAAGACGTGAGCGGTGCGTTGAACTCTTCGAGCAGGTTGGCCTCGAACCCCGTCAGCTCGACGCACTGCCGGGTGAACTTTCCGGCGGACAGCGGCAGCGCGTAGCGATCGCGCGTGCGCTCGCGGCCGACCCGTCGGTCATTGTGCTCGACGAATCGGTTGCCGCACTTGACGTCACGGTCCAGGGTCAGATTCTCAAACTCCTCGCTGAGCTTCGCGCTGCTAAGAACTTGAGCTATGTCTTCATCACCCACGATCTCTCCGTCGTGCAACTGGTGGCTGACCAGATTGTCGTCATGCATCGGGGTGCCATCGTGGAGCGG
This sequence comes from Rhodoglobus galactosidasius, assembly GCF_054957775.1. Lineage (NCBI taxonomy): Bacteria > Bacillati > Actinomycetota > Actinomycetes > Micrococcales > Microbacteriaceae > Rhodoglobus > Rhodoglobus galactosidasius. The sequence goes on from NZ_JBQIAV010000012.1 coordinate 18,005, forward strand.
GGTGCGACGTCCGACGTGCTCGGTAACCCTCGCCACGCCTACACCCAGCTATTACTCGCCTGCGCGCCTCGGCCCGGGTGGAAACCGCAGCGAGGTCTCATCCAAGCTTTCCGAGAGAAGATCGCGTCATGATTGGCTCCCGCCCAGAGATCATCCGAATCGATTCGGCGGATGCTCACGAACGCGGGCTGCAACGCGGGTCTGCGCTGCGCGGCACCCTCACTGAGGGGGTGAGCATCTATATGGCGCTATTCGCGCAGGCCGGCATCGAAGAAGCGTCGGTTCGCAACAACGCAGAACAGGCCATCGTGAGCACCCGGCAATGGTGCCCCACCCTCGTCGATGAGATGCGAGGAACGGCCGAAGGATCTGGTCTCGAACTCTGGCAGATCGCCGCGCTCAACGCGCGCACCGAGATTTTGTCTGGCGCGCCCGGGGCGAGGCCCGGAGAGTGCTCGACGATTGTGAACACGCGCGGCGCCCCCGTCGGTGCACAGACCTGGGACTGGCACGAAGAGTTATCCCACTATTGGCATCTTCAGGATGTGCGCGGCAACGTCCGCAACTTCGTTGGTCTAACCGAGCACGGCATCCTGAGCAAGATTGGGATCAATGACGCGGGGATCGGCATCATGCTCAATATTCTTGGGCATCAGGATGACCGGCCCGACGGCGTGCCCGTGCACTTGGTCGCGGCCCGGGTTCTGGCGGAATCGTCGACGCTCGCCGAGGCGGTAGACGTTCTGCAGTCGGCCCCGGTGAGCACATCCAGCGCGATCACGGTGGTCAGTCCGAACGCTGCCGTAATCGTGGAGTTGAGTCCCCGTGGAGCAGTCGTACTCACCCCGAACGACGGTGTGCTGCTGCATACCAATCACTTTCTCGACGAGCACTTGGGTCGCGGCGAAAAGCCCGGGCTTTATGACCCGGACTCCCAGCTCCGCTACCGTGTTCTGATCGATCGCGTGGCGGACTCACCACTTCCCATGTTGGCCAGCGAGCTGGTTCCTTATCTCGTTTCCCACCCGGGTGACGAAGCAGAACTGTGCTGTGTTCCCGAGCCCGGAGCCTCGTTAGGCAATCGCTGGGCAACGCTTGCGACGATCACACTGGATGCCGCAGCGCGGGAGATGACAGTGTCGGTCGGTACGCCGCGGGACGCACCAAGCGTGCCGCTCGTGCCGCTCGTGGCAGAGTCCGCGCAACCTCTCGTTCAGCGTGCTGTCTCGAGCGCCTGAGTAGAAGGTTAGCGCTTCGGCTTCGGATGCCCGTTAGCCTAGAGGAGTGAGTGAAGGCATCAACGACCGGTTACGGGTTTTTCGGCAACGTGTGAGCCGATCGCTCGTCGAGCTGGCTGGTGGAGCCCTGCGCGCAACTAACGCGCCGACCCAAATGATTGCGATTCCGGGCAGCGAGCAGCAGCTGTCCCAGCGACACGCACGCTCGGTTATCGATCTATGTTTGCGCGCCGGCGAAGCAATGTTGGCGACCGGAGCATCCGCGGCTGACGTTGTTGCCACGGTGCTTCGTATCAGTACTGCGTATGGCGTCAGCGGAATGCACGTCGATATCACCTTCACCTCGCTCACTGTTTCGGTGCATCGGGGGATGAACGAAGACCCGATGTCGATCATGCGCATTGTGAAGGTGCGCACCATCGACTACACGCGGCTGCAGAACGTGTACTGGCTCATTGACGTGATCACGGGGCCGGACGGTCCCGGGGATGTGGATGAGACACGCGAGCAGCTTGGTGCGATTCTGACAACACCGCATCCGTACCGGCGCTGGGTGGTGACCGCGGGTAAAGCGATTCTGGCGGCAGGTGTCGTGGTGATGTTCGACGTGAGCTTTGTGCTGGTGCTCGTGGCGGCAGCATCCGCCGCTATCTCGGATCTCATGACTCGTCGCTTAGAACGCTGGTCGGTTCCCGCATTCTTCGCTCAGATGGCTGCCGCAGCGGTAACCACCGTGATCGCGGTATTCATGTTCTGGCTTCACTCGGTTGGCATCGATATGCCCGGATCGAATAGTCCGACTGTCATTGTGATCGCCGGCATCATCATGCTTCTTTCCGGTGTCGGGCTCACCGCTGCGGCCAGTGACGCGATTGGCGGCTACTACGTCACGGCGACTGCCCGCGGAATGGAGGTCGTCATGATGACGCTCGGCCTCGCGGTCGGTATCTCGATCGTTTTGAGCCTTTCGTTGCGCCTCGGAATACCGGTGGCGGTCGGCGACTCACTCGGAGACAATCGAAGTGTTATCTCGGGGATGGCCGGGGCTGCGATCATCGCCGTCGGCTTTGCCCTCGCCTCCTACGTGCGGATGCGGTTGTTGCCGCTCATGGCAATCGGGGCCAGCCTCGTATTTGCCGTGTACTGGGTGGTGCTGCCATTGGCATCCTCGCCAGGGCTAGCCCCCGCAATCGCCGGCACCGCTGCCGGCGTCATCAGCTACCTTCTCTATCGCTGGCTGAAAGTGCCAGAAGGCGCCACGAACATGGTGGGCATCATCGCCCTTCTCCCCGGACTCGCACTGTATCGAGGCATCTACGCGTTGATGGATTCCGAATATGGAGTCAATCTGGCGCTGCCCGCAATGGTTATGGCACTAGCGACCGGCTTAGGCCTCGCTGCAGGAACAACCATCGGGGGATTCGTTGCTCGGCGCACCTTCGGGTTCGACCGCTCAGCAATGCTGGCGCTGAAGCGCTCACGCACGCCGCGGTAGCACTTCTCGCCATTGGGCGAATGGGCCCGACGAAAGCCTCTTGACATTAGTGTTAATGGTCGTTGACACTAATGAAATGACGAATTCTGTTGAGAGCACGGACCCTGTCCCGGCTGAAGATTCAGTTGCCACCGGCGACCTCCGCGCCCTTGCCAACGCGGTGCGGCTCGACATGCTCAGGCTGCTGCGTGATCGCGAGTGGACCATGGCCGAGCTCGCGACCGAGTTGGGGCTGCGCAAGGGCAGCATCAGTTACCACTTGCGCGTATTGGAGCGGGCCGGCATCGTGTGCCAGGTTGGTGAGCGCAGTGTGCGCGGTGGGAGGCAGCAGCTTTGGGGGCTGACGGCTCCGTCTATCGCTGGTGATCCCGATAGTACTGATCCGGGTGCTCGGCCCGCAGTGCTCCGGGCTCTGGCTTCGCAGATGGAAGCAAGCGAGTCGCAGCGACTGTTTGTGTCGCAGGTGCGATTGGATGCGGCAGGCAAGGAAGCTGCGGTCGTCCTGTTGGAGAGTGCTCTGGCATCCATTCGGCAGCTCGAGATCGACGGGGGAGATATCGTCTCGCTTGGCGCGTTCACGTATTCGGTAGGCAGCTCGACGAGAAGCGAATAATGTCCGGCGGGCAAAAGCTCGGGCGTCCGTTCTGGGTTTTCTGGAGCGCCGTCACTGCGACGAATGTGGGCGACGGCATCCGTCTGGTCGCGCTGCCTTTGTTGGCGACTCAGGTAACGGAGAGCCCTGGTCTTATCGCGCTGGTTACCGTGTTCACGTATGTGCCGGCGCTGCTCTTTGGACAAGTTGCCGGAGTTTTTGTTGACCGGGTCAGGAAGCGGCGACTGATCGCGCTGTCGCAGATGGGGCGTGCTGTCGTGTTGGCGTTCGTGGCGGTTGCGATTGCTCTCGGGATGCTCGACATCACGATGCTGTGCGTGGCCGCGTTCCTTTATGGGGTGGGGGAGGCGGTATCGGATCCGGCATCGCACGCGATTCTTCCGCGGCTTGTTGTTGCGAAAGACTTGGGGCGGGCGAACTCTGATCTGCAGTCAGGGCAGATCGTTGGTGAGATGTTTGTCGGGCGTGCGCTCGGCGGGATTCTGTTTGCGGTGGCTCAGCCGGTGCCGATTCTTGCGAATGTGTTGTTGCTGGTTGCGGCGGCACTCGCGATGGTTTCGTTGGGTGAGGTTGAGGGTGCGTCCGAAGCTGCTGTGCCTGCTGCGCCTGATCGTGCGGGAGGGCGCATCCGGAACTTCATCGCAGACTTGGCCGACGGAATTCGTGTGGTGACGCACTCTCGACTACTCGGCGTCATGTCGGTGCTACTGGCGGTGTGGGCTGGGGTGTCCGGAGCCTTCTGGGGTGTTGCCGCGATCTACGCGTTGCGCGATCTGCAATCAGGAGAGGTCGGGTTCGGCATCATGTTGGCGTTGGCTGCAGTCGGTTCTCTGGTCGGTGCGCGGATCGCGATTCGGGTCATTCAGAGACTGGGCGCGCCTGGCGCTGCGGTCGTTTCGGTTCTCGTCAGTGGGGTCTCGATCATCGCCCTCACCTGGACACGAGACCTCTGGCTCGCATCCCTGCTGCTCGCGTTCAACGGCGCGGCCGTCACGCTGTGGAACGTGATGACCATCACCATCCGGCAAGTCACCGTCGAGCCGCACATGCTCGGCCGGGTCAGCAGTACCTACCTCGTGCTGGCGCGAACCGCGCTTCCTGTGGGAGCTGGGCTCGCGGGGCTGTTGGCGACCGCGACCGATGCTCCGACCGTGTTCTTGGTGTCCGGCAGTGTGTTGTTGGTCTCTTCGGCTGTGTTGCTGCCGATGCTGTGGAAGACGTTCGGGGAGTCGTGGCCGCGCGGGCAGGGTTCGGCGCAGAAGGTTAGTGCGGATCTGTAATGTTGCCCAGCGACTGCGTTTCATATGTTGCAGCCCGCGAGGTCCAAACTTCGGGTGGTCGGTAGGCCGCCCAAGTCTCGGGCATTGATGAAGCCACCCAGGCGCTGTCTTGCGGCAGCCGTCAGGTTCTGAATAAAAGTCGAATTTGCGCGTCGGCGACCTGCATTACTCAACACAAGAGCCGCTTCGGGGCTTTGTAGAGAGCTGACAGCGAACGCAGTACGAGCGGGTTGAATATCCGAGTCTGTGTAGCGCGGGCCTGAATGCCGGATGCGCGGAGGCGTTGAAGTTGGGGGCTTGATGTGGCATTTTGAAACGGAGAGTGTGTTTTAGAGATGCGCGAAGTATTCCCTACACTTGAATACAGGGGAAGGGGCAACGACCTACGATAGTGACCCGCTTGCCGCGACCCCTTGCATAGTCGGCGAGATTTTATCCCAAGAGAAAGCTGTCGTCCCATCGGTTCGATGGTTCTTGCAAATGAGCGCGTGAGAGAGAAGTTTGATGATAAAGGCAGTGCTTGCATACGATATTGTCGAAGGTGTCGACGAACAGGAATATAACGACTGGATAGTGGATGTGCACGCGCACGATCTGCTCGCAAATCCGTACATTGATCGGCTGCTCTTCAACACCGTATTGCGCCCGGTAGCTTCGTCTAGTGGGGGAGCGAGCTCGATCACCAACGAGATTCTTCCCTACCGCGTGGCCGAGATCCATTACGCTGATGAGGCTGCCTACGAGAAGGCGCTGGAATGGTTCGAAGACCATCCCATCCCTCCCGAGCGGGGCCCTGCCGGTCGCACAAAATTCTACTTCTATGTGCTTACGACCGTGGTTTCAATTGATCGGGAGAACCTTGGTTCGATAGATCGCGCTGAATTGCAATCAACCAGTGGGCGGTAGGCAAATGCCGGCCCGTTTGGGGAGCGGTGTTGTTTCACCCGTCGTGGTCAGCGGGGCCACGGGAGCTCTCGGTTCAGCGATCGTTGAGCGATTAGTGCGTGCCGATGTTCCGATTATTGCGATCGCGCGGTCCAAGGACGCATTAGATAGTCTTGGTGCACAATTTCCGGGAATTCAAGTGATCGCGTGTGATCTCAGTCGGGATAGCCCGGTCATTGATGAGTCGCGCATATCCGGGGTTGTGCATGCCGCTGGGGCTGCGTTCGGTGGGGGAGTGCTCGATGTCGAACCGGCCGCTGTGCTGGAAGGGATTGACCTCAAGGTGAACGGGTTGCTCAGACTGATTCGCTCGGTTGATGGGGGGCTCGTCGAAGGTTCGCGGATCATTGCGCTGGGTGGGAACCTTGGCCTCGACCCCGTGGCTGGGGCTGCAGTGCCAGGCGTCGCTAACGCCGCGTTGGCAAACCTTATCCGTCAACTTAGCCGCGCTTATGCACCGCGTCACGTGACGGCGCACCTCATTTCACCAGGCCCTGTCGACACGGAGCGATTGCGACTGCGTGCGGCTGATGAAGCTCATTTCTCCGGGTCTTCACCAGAGGAGATTTATGCTGGATACGCGGCGTCGTCGCCACTAAGTCGTCTGACAACACCCGCAGAGGTCGCATGGGCGGTGCAGTTGCTTTTTGAACCTGAGGCGGTGGCGCTAGCTGGCTCTACCTTGTTTCTCGATTCTGGGTTACGAACCAGCATCCCTTAGCCTCGATGCACCGATCAGCTGGGGTTGGGCGCCGGTTTCGGTTTTTGAGCGCGTTCGCTCGTTGTGGCGCGTTTGATCTGTGGGCCTCGCTGCCCAGCAGTTCCACGTGTTGTCCAAGTAGTGCCGGAGATCGATCGCCCCGCAAACGTACTACGCGGCACGCAAAAGACTGCCCTCAAAACGATTCGTCAGCGACGTGGATACCGCGGTGAAGATCCACACAGTGCATAAGAAGAACTACCGTGTCTACGGGCCACGGAAGGTCCACGCGCAACTACGCCGCGAGGGGGCGCCCGGCGACCGCCTCGCCAACCACGCCAATCCACCGCATCGTGCGCGTGCGCCTCTGCCACCACGACGAGCGCACCATGGCCTATTTCGAGCGCCGCCGCGCCAACAATGCCAGCAGTTGAGCATCCCGATCACTGATCTCGCTCGCAGCCTGAGCGTTCCCTGCCAGCGCCTACGCAGGCTCGAGTTCGGCAAACGGACCGATGCCGAACTCGAAGCACAATGCCAGAATTGGCTCACCGCCGCTTGATGAAGATAGGAGCATCCACTCGAGGGGACGTGACCCAGATTCTGTGCAGAGAAACGGCCCAGCACATTCTTTCGGAATGCATAGGCGCCCGTGTGAATGACTCCCAACTCATCGTGGTCCTACGCGCCGCGATCCGGTAACTTTGGTCGCCCACTCCACCGCTCGTCGTTTCTCGGCGCATTCCGGCCAGAGAAACAAAGATACCGACACCGTCTTTCAAAAGAGTCTTCGCGATATCGCTCGACTCATTTTACTGTTTGTTTTATTGGGCTCAGGGGTATCATCCGTCTCGCATTTTCGCTACACTTGATGAATTCAGTGTTTCACTCAGCGGAACGAGAAAAATGTCGAATTCCCCATCTCCCCTGGCGGGCCTCCGCGTTTTGGATGTCTCCACAATTTTGGCCGGCCCCTTATGCTGCCAAATCTTGGGCGATTTCGGTGCCGACGTCATCAAGATTGAACACCCGACCCGTGGCGACAGCATGCGCGGTCACGGGGAGGGCAAGAACGGCGTGCCAATCTGGTGGAAGGAAGTTTCGCGAAACAAACGAACTCTCGCCTTGATCCTCAGTACAGCCGAAGGCGCCGCGGTATTCAGAAAACTCGTAGCCACCGCCGACGTCGTCGTCGAGAACTTCCGGCCCGGCACCCTCGAACGGTGGGATCTCGGCCCTGAGGAGCTTCTCTCTATCAATCCGGGCCTAATTTTGGTGCGCTTGACGGGGTTTGGCCAAACGGGCCCTTACTCATCACGTCCAGGGTTCGGAACCCTCGCCGAAGCAATGAGCGGGTTCGCCCACCTCACCGGCCAGACAGATGGTCCGCCCACGCTCCCGGCCTTCGGACTGGCCGACAGCATTTGCGGCATAGCAGCGTCATCCGCGACGCTCATGGCGCTGCGCCACCGGGACCGAACGGGAGTCGGGCAAGTCGTGGATCTGAGTATCCTCGAACCCATCATGACGGCCGTCGGCCCCGGCCCGACCAACTATGAGCAGCTCGGGATAATAGGCCAACGCAATGGCAATCGGTCGACCAATAACGCCCCGCGCAACACCTACCTGACCAAAGACAACAAATGGGTGGCCGTGTCGACGAGCGCGCAGAGTATCGCCGAACGCGTCATGCATATTGTGGGCCACCCCGAAGTCATCGATGAACCGTGGTTTTCCTCTGGAAGCACCCGTGTGCAGCACGTCGACGAACTCGACGCGTACGTTGGCTCGTGGATTGGCGACCGCACTCGCGCCGATGTCATGGAGATCTTCTCTGTTGCCGGCGCCGCAGTGGCCGCCGTCTATGACGCCCAGGACATTGTGGAGGACCCTCACATTCGCGAGACCAAGATGCTCATCGACGTACCCGACCGGGACTTCGGCACGGTTCTGCAGCACAACGTCATGTGGCGCATGAGCGAGACCCCGGGCAGTATTCGATTCACCGGGCGCAACCTCGGCGAAGACAGCGACAGCATCCTGGATGAAATCGGCTACGACACCGACGATATCGTCGCCCTAAAAGAAAGTGGAACAGTGAGATGAGCGATGCACTGATTGAGGCGGTAGCCCAAGGGCTGCAGATGGTTGATCTGGGCCGCCAACTGAGAGTCGGCATGCCGCAATCGCCGAACCACCCGCAATTCTGGCATACTCTCCCCCGACGTCACGGCGACACGATGCGTGACGATGGTAGCAGCGCGGCCAACGACATGATCTCGACCGGCACCCATGTCGGAACCCACATCGATGCTCTCGCGCACGTCAGTCAGGACGGCAAGCTCTTTGGTGGAGCGGATGCCGGCAGCTCCTGTATCGGGGGCAAATATGTGGAACACGGCGTGCACACCATCCAGCCCATGATTTGTCGCGGCGTTCTGCTCGACGTTCCCACCTATCTGGCTGTGCCCGACCTCGAAGGTGGCTACGAAATTACCGCGGACGACATTAAGGGAACGATCAATGCTCAGCACACGCCCGTTGGCGAAGGTGATGTGGTGCTGATCCGCTCGGGCTGGGGCAAGAAGTTCACCGAAGGAGCCGCCTACCTCGGCGGGCCCTCGGGAGTGCCGGGAATCGGCGAGGGCGCCGCAACCTGGCTCGCCGCGCAGCATATCCATGCCGCGGGTGCCGACACCATCGCGTTCGAGCGACTAGCCCCTGGCGGCGGACACGCTCTTTTGCCCGCCCACCGGGTGTTTCTCGTTGAAAACGGCATCTACATCATCGAAGCGCTCGATCTCGAGGAGCTGGCCGAACGTCGGCTCTACGAATTCACTTTTGTGCTGGTTCCCTTGAATATTTATGGAGCGACCGGGTCTCCCGTGCGGCCTTTGGCTCTGGTGCAGGCATGAGCACCGAGCCGACACTCGCCCAACAACTCGCCGATTTCGCGGCCAATGTTCGCTACGACGAACTGCCCGTGGCGGTAGTCGAGAGCGTCAAGGCTCGCGTGCTCGATATTTTGGGCATCTGCGCTGCGGCTGCTCCCCTCGAGACCAGCCGCGGCGCGCGCGCGTGGGCCGCGGAGCAGGGCGGAACCGCCCAAGCCAATGCGGTGGGAGTCGCGCAGGCCCTGCCCGCATCGCTGGCAGCCTTTGTCAACGGCGTGCTGGCTCATTCGCTCGACTACGACGACACCCATCTTCCGTCGGTGTTGCACCCCAGCGCCAGCGTCATTCCCGCTGTCCTGGCTGCCGCACAAGCCAAGGGCGCCACCGGGGCGGAACTCATTCGCGCCATCGCTATTGGGCTCGAAGTCACCGTGCGACTGGGCATGGCCGGCTTCGACAAAGAGAGCGGAAACTCCGTGTTCTTTGAGCATGGCCAGCATGCAACCTCAATCTGCGGAACCATGGGTGCGGCCACGGCCGTGGCCGCACTTTACGGCGACGCAACCCTGATCCGCAATTCTCTCGGCGTTGCCGCATCCATGGCCTCAGGAATCATTGAAGCCAATCGAACGGGTGGAACCGTCAAGCGAATTCACTGCGGGTGGGCTGCGCACGCTGCCATCAGCGCCGTCAATCTCGTACGTTTCGGCCTCACCGGCCCGCCCACCGTTCTTGAGGGCCGATTTGGCTTCTTTCAGGCTTGGCTGCACGGCAAGTTCAATGCGCGGGAGATCACCGACGACCTCGGCCAGCAGTGGTCGATTCAGGACATCTTCTTCAAGCCCTACCCTGCGAACCACTTCACCCATGCGGCCGTCGACGCCGCGGCGGCGCTTCGACGGGCCGGCATTACGCCCGACGAGATCGAGTCGCTGGTACTCGGGGTACCCGCGCCGAATCTGCGCACCATCGGGGAGCCGATCGAGGTGAAGCGCCGCCCCGAAACGGGATACATGGCACAGTTTTCGGGACCCTATGCCGTTGCAGCCGGGCTGCTCGGGGGCAGCGGGCTCGAAGTGGGGCTCGATGACTACTCCGACGAGTTGGCGCGGGATCCATACCGACGTTCTCTGATGGCCAAGGTCGACGTGGTACCCGACGCTGAGTGCACAGCAATCTTTCCCATGCAATTTCCGGCGGTGCTCACCGCTCATCTCAGTGATGGCCGCACCCTCATCGAAAAGGTCCTCACCACCCGCGGAGGGCCGGATCGTCCACTGAGCTTTGACGAACTGACCCGAAAGTTTCGAGACAATGCCCGGCGCACACTGAGCACAGAGGCCATGGAACACTTGCAGACCTATTGCCGTGATCTGGAGCAGGCCGACAACGTCAACGACATTTTCGTGAACCTCACCCTGGTCGATGCCGATGCGCCCGCTCTGCTAGTTTCCTAGGCCCACCACATTCTTTGCCCCGGCATCGAAACTTCCTTCGGAGTCGGGTCGTACCCAAATCACAGTCAAGAAAGGCACGACATGTTCAGTTACGACCTGTTGATCAAGAATGTCAAAGTGGTCCGCCCCGACCAGGAGTCCGTAGAATCCCTCGATGTTGCTGTCAAAGACGGCAAGTTCGCCTCCATCGCGCCCAACATCGACCCGAGCACCGCTGCTGAGGTTCTCGATGGCAATGGCCGCCACCTGTTTCCCGGCGTTGTAGATGCCCACCAGCATTGGGGCATCTACAACGAACTTTCCGAGGACACCAACATCGAGAGTCGCGCCAGCGCTCAGGGCGGCGTCACGAGTGGCATCACGTACATTCGCACCGGTGCGTACTATCTGAACAAATCCGGCCCCTACAAGACGATCTTCCCCGAGATTTTACAGGCGGCCGAAGGCCGGGCCTATATCGATTACGCCTTTCATGTTGCCCCCATTCTGAAAGAACACATCGACGAGATCCCTGACCTGCTCGACATGGGCGTTCCCTCGTTCAAAATTTTTATGTTCTACGGCATTCACGGCCTGCACGGCCGGTCCAGCGATCAGGGCAAGTTCCTTATGATTCCCGAGGATGAGTCTTATGACTACGCTCACTTCGAATTCATCATGCGCGGCATCGAAAAGGCACGCCGCGACCCGAAGTACGCAGCGATCAAAGATCAGATCTCCCTGTCACTGCACTGTGAGACGGCCGAAATCATGCGTGCCTACACGAAACTCGTCGAGGAAGAGGGCGTGCTGACAGGGCTCGAAGCCTACAGCGCCGCGCGCCCGCCGCACTCGGAGGGACTGGCCATCACCATCGCCTCCTATCTGGCCTACGAGACGGAACTGCCCAACATCAACCTGTTGCACCTCAGCTCACGCAAGGCCATTGAAGCAGCCATGCTAATGCAGACAACTTTTCCGCACATCGATTTTCGGCGCGAGGTGACCGTGGGTCATCTGCTCGCCGATTGTGAGACTACGGGCGTCGGAGGCAAGGTCAACCCGCCGCTGCGCCCCCGCGAAGACGTCGAGGCGATGTGGGACCATGTTCTGGCCGGTGACTTCTCATGGGTGAGCTCTGACCACGCCTGCTGCAAGGACGAGGCAAAATTCGGAGACCCGAAGGACGACGTCTTCCTAGCGAAGTCGGGTTTCGGCGGGGCCGAATACCTGCTTCCTGGCTTGATCTCCGAAGGGCGCAAGCGCGGCTTGTCATACAACAAGATTGCGCAGCTCGTCTCGAAAAACCCGGCAGACCGCTTTGGTCTCGCTGGCAAGGGCGATATCGCCGTGGGTTTCGACGCGGACTTCTGCCTCGTCGACGACAACGTCGGTCAGGTCGTGCATGCGGAGGATTCGCTTTCAGCGCAGGAATACACGCCGTTTGAAGGCTATGAACTTACGGCCACGGTGACCGATACGTACCTTCGCGGCGGCGCTGTCTATCGCGATGGTGCCATTCTCGGCGCTCCGCGTGGGCAATACCTCAAGCGCTCAGGAAACTAGCCCCGACCGACACAGAAGAGGTAGCGGCCCGCGGGCCGCTACCTCTTCTGGCCTGACGGCGGCGGGCCGAAGGCAAGCGCACCGATTGCCTGCCTAAAATGCTAGCGTGCTGCGTAAGAGCACCTCTTCGGCACCGCGAACCACTGCCGGGTCGATCATGCGACCATCGCGGTCGAGGGCAACTCCACCGTGCGCCTGCTCAAGGCACGCTATGGTCTCGCGGGCAGCCGCAATGTCGGCGGCTCCTGGGGTAAACACGCCATGAATAATGGGAACCTGTTTTGGATGCACAGCTGTGCGAGAGCGAAACCCGATGTCGTGCATCTTTTGGCTGCTCTCCGCGAACGCGTCAAGAGCGTGAACATCCGTCGACGTTGGCGCGACCGGCGGCAGCAGCCCGGCCGCCGCCGCGCTGACGACAAATCGCGCCCGCAGAGAGTCCAGCGCGACCTCTGACTGGGTACTTCGGGTCATGCGCAGATCAGCCATAAGGTCGACCTCCCCGATCGCGAAAGTCACGAGTCGCACATTGCTCGCCATGAGGTCGAGGTGGAGCAGCGCTGCGGCGCTCTCGACCAGGCCGATGACGCCCACGCTCCCCGGCAAGAGCCCGCGCTCAAGCTCCAGCATGCTGAGCGTCGCTGCGGCCTCTGCCAGGAGCAGTGTCGTGCATTTGGCCAGAAATATCCCGGTGAGCCCCGCGCCGACCACGGCCGTGAGGTCAGCGACCATGTTCTCCGCGCTCACGCGCACCCACTGCTGTTGAACCGGGCGCACATTTTTGCCACCAGCGGGAGGCCGCGTGTCGAACCAACGGCGCAGGTTCTGCCTCGCGATGGCTTTTCGCTTACGCGGTACCGCGTCTTCCAGATCAAGAATCAGGGCATCAGCAGGCCCTGCCGCGGCCTTCTCGAACAGTACGAACTGGTCCGCTGGCACGTAGAGGAATGAGCGAGGTAAATATTTCGGTCGAACAACCGCGGTATCTACGTTCTGCATGTCAGCGGCTCAGCAGAGCAGTAATCTGGCGGGCAGCCGCGGTGACCTTCTCAGCGTGGCCCGCAACATCCGCCGCGTCATAGCGAAAGACCGGTCCGCAGGAGCTGATCGACCCCATCACGTTTCCGGATTTGTCGAAGAAAGCGGCGGCGATCGACGCCGCGCCAATATTGCGTTCGTTGAGCGAAGCCGCATAACCGTCTATGCGAATCTTGGCGAGCTTACGGCGGTACTCGCTCTCATCGAGGTCTGCATTCAGGCGGCTCAGTTGTTCAATGGCTTCATCAACCCTGACCGGCGGAAGGGAGGCCAGAATCGCCCGGCTCGACGCGCCCGAATGCAGCGGATACCGCACGCCAATTTCCACGACCATCTTGATTTCCTTCGCGCTCTCATACTGGTCAAGGTAGATTCTCGCATCACTCGAGAGCACAGACAGTGTGGTCGTTTCGTGTGTCTTGTCGCGCAGTGCTCGCAGCACCGGCGCAGCGATGGTTCGAAAGTCGAGCTGGTTCCACGCTTTGTTGCCCAGGCTGATCGCGCTGGGCCCGAGCACATAGTTCGATGTCTGCGGCGGAGTCTGTACAAGCCCGCGGGAGCTGAGCGACTGCAGAATACGGTGGACCACGGCTTTGCTGAGGTCGAGGCTGCGGGCAATCTCGGAGACACCGAGCGCTCCATCGGATCGGCTAAACAGTAAAAGGACATCTGCGACTCTGTCGCCGGCCTCCGTACCTCCGGCGCTCGGGCGAACATTCGTAACGTTTTCCCGTTGCATTGCCAATCCTCTCGTTTGGACCAGTATAGCAACTAGTCCGCTGAGCGGAATGGTCAATCGCATTACGTTCCTGTAAATCGCTAGCTATCTGAGGACCTCTCGTGCAACACTAGGCGAACACGGCCTTCTTGCCGTAATTTACGTTCCGCTTTACGGAACGGCTTCACGTTCTTCATTCCTCTCAGCGCACCGTCGCGCTGGAGAATCTGAAACAGAAAGGTCGCAGGAAACAATTATGACCAAGAAAATCTTAAGTACAGCAGTGATCATGGTCGCCATGCTGGGCGTCACGGCGTGTTCTAGTGATGGGGGCAGCGACGCCACGGCATCAGGAAACCCTGACACCATCACCATCGGCGCTGTCCATCCGCTGAGCGGAGGCCTGGCCGGGGTCGGGGGGCTCATGAGTGACGGCGCCAAGCTCGCAGTCGACGATATCAACGCGGCGGGCGGCATCAAGTCGCAGGGCGGCGCATCCCTCGAGTTGATCGTTGGCGACAGTCAGGGCAGCGCCGAGACAGGGCAGAGCGAGGCGCAGCGACTTATTAGCGCTGGCGCCGTCGCCCTCGTGGGGACCTACCAGTCCGATGTCACGATAAATGTCGCATCCGTTGCAGAACGATCCAAGATTCCTCTTGTCATTGACGTTGCCGTCGACGACAAGATTCTGGATGAGGGCTACCAGTACAGCTTCAGAATCCAACCCAACGCCAGCAACATGGGCGAATCAGGCGCTAACGCCCTCATCGACATGGCCAAGCAGAGCGGCACCACGATCAGCACCGTCTCGTACATCCACATTGAGGGCGCCTACGGAAGCAGCGTGTTTGAGGCTTTCAAGGCCGAAGCGGAGAGCCTGGGCATTGACGTTGCCAAGGAGGTCACATACTTAGGCAGCAACTTCTCCGATGCCACCACCCAGGTCGCTGATGCACTGACCGTCAATCCGGATGTGATTGTCGTGACCGGTTACTTCCCCGACAACCTCCTCATCGCCAAAGCCGTTGAAGCGATGGGACCGGATATCAAGGCCGTGTTCGGCATCGCCAGTGGCGCCTTCGATGACAGCTCGTTCCCTGCCAGCGCGGGTTCGGCGGCCAGCGGAATTTTGAGCGCCAACTACCATTACAGTGCGACGAGCGAACGTGCAGCCGACATTCGGCAGCGTTTCGAAGCCAAGTACGGCAAGCCCATGGAGACCTCAGCCATGCTGTCCTACCAGGCAGTTGAGGTTATCGCCGCAGGGCTGGAGGAAAGTGGATCCACCGACCCGACGAAATTGCGTGATGCCATTTCCGGCATCAGCATAGAAGACCCGCTGCTGGCGTTCCAGGGTCCGATCGAATTCGATGAGACCGGTGAGAATAAGAACGCCTCCGTGATTGTCATGCAGGTGCAGGACGGATTGATCGAACAGGTCTTTCCCGGTGACTTCGCTACCGCAGACCTCGTTTTTCCCGTTCCTGCTCAGCAGTAGCCTGAAGGGAGTGAGCGCATGACCACAACAGTAGAAGTTGTCGACACCGATCAGGTTGCGCCCCGTCGAAGCGGGTTCTTTGCTTCGACGGGGCGGAAAGTCTCAGTAGGTGCCACTGCCCTCGTGGTAGTTGCCTTGGCTGCGATCTACCTCGTCGGCAACCGGGATCCTTCACTGGTCACCCAATCAATTGTCACTGGGCTACTTCTCGGCGGGGTCTACGCGCTCGCTTCCCTCGGCTTGACTCTGATATTTGGGGTCCTGGGAATCGTAAATTTCGCCCAGGGCGCGATGCTGACGATGTCCATGTTCATTGTGTACTTCATGGTCTCGTCCCTGGGCCTAAACGTCTATCTGGCCGTGGTCCTCACGGTTCCAATCATGTTCGGCTTCGGATGGCTCGTCCAATCCACGCTCATGAACCGGCTGGCCGACGACGGCGGGCATGAGCGTCCGCTTATGGTGACCCTCGGGCTGTCGCTTCTCATTATTAACGGCCTGCTTATGATTTTCGGTGGCCGACCGTTGTCGGTCACCGCGCCCATCGAGGGTTCGATCCAGGTGCTGGGCGCTATTGCCGATTACTCCCGCATGATCGCGTTCGGCGGTGCCGTCATCGTGGCGGTCACCTTGGCATTGATTCTGAAGAAATCGCCGCTGGGCTTGGCAATTCGGGCAGTGTCCGAGAATCGTACGGGCGCCTCGCTCGTGGGCATCAACGTGAGCAGAATCTACTCACTGACCTTTGGTCTGGGAGCGGCCGCCGTTGCTGTGGCCGGCGGGCTGATCACCCCATTCACGAGTCTGATCCCGTCGGTCGGCGACCAGTACACAACCCTGGCATTCGTCATCGTTGTACTTGGCGGGTTGGGCAGCATTCGCGGCGCTGTCATCGGCGGCCTGTTCATCGGGCTCCTGCAGATGGTCGGATCGCTGTATCTACCGGGCAGCGGATCCCTGCTGCTCGTCTTTGTCGTATTCGTCCTCATCCTCTTCCTGCGCCCCCAGGGACTATTCGGAGCAAGAAAATGACGCAGACCGAAAGCTCACAGCTGATACGCCCTGCCCGCACAATGCGACGTCGGCAAGGCAGCGGGGCTGGCCGCCAATACCTGTATCTCGCCATCGGGCTGGTCGTCTTCTTCTTCGTGCCCTTTGTTCTCCCGGAGTCGGCTCAGCCGGTCGCCGTGAGTACGCTGATCTTCGCTATCATGGCGGTCGGCTGGAATCTCATGAGCGGTTATGGGGGCATGTTCAGTTTCGGGCACGCGGCCTTCTTCGGGGTCGGGGCCTACACCGTGGCCTACCTGCTGTCCGAGTTTGGCGTTTCGCCCTGGATAGCGATGGTCGTGGGTGCAGTCTTATCCGCCAGCGTCGGAGTGCTCATCGCATACCTCTGCCTTCGCTACAAGCTGTCCGGATCCTATTTCGCACTCGCCACTTTCGCCTTCGCCCAGATGTTCCTGCTCCTCAGCCAGAGCTCGGAATTCCTCCACAAAACCGAAGGCATCAACATCCCCTTACTCCCGCAGGAATCCTGGTCAATGATGCAGTTCGACCAGAACAGCAAGAATTACTACTGGATTCCCCTGGTTCTCCTCGCGATCGTGGTGGCCATCACTATTGGTTACGTGCACTCCCGCGCCGGCCAATTTACCCAGGCGATACGCGACGATGCGACCGCGGCCGAGTCATTGGGAATCAAGGTCATGAAGTATCGCTTGATCACAGTCGCTTTGAGTTGTGCCATTACCGCGATCGCCGGTGCATACTACACCCAGTACTACCTCTACGTGGGCCCGGAACAGGCCTTCGGAGTGCACGTCTCCATCAACGCGCTCATCCCCGCTGTGATCGGCGGAATGGGCACGATTTGGGGACCATTGGTGGGTGCAGCAGTGATGGGGCCGTTGTCCGAGGTAATCGCTGGAATGCTGCGCAACCCGCCCCCCATCCTGGAGTTCTTGCAGGGCCGGAGCGGACTCGACGTTGCGGTCTACGCGGTGTTACTCATTGCAATCGTGGTCTTCCTGCCCAAGGGCATATTCGGAACCATCAGAGAGAGATGGCGCAAATGAGCCTGCTCACAATCGAGGGGTTGTCAAAGTCCTTCGGTGGACTTCAAGCCCTCAAGAACATCAACCTGGAGATCCCTGAACATGAGTTCCTGGGAATAGTTGGCCCAAATGGTGCAGGGAAAACCACGCTCTTCTCCGTCTTGGCTGGGCAGATCCCCCCAACCAGCGGGAAAGTCACGTTCCAAGGTCAGGATATTACCGGCTGGTCCGCAGACCGGGTTGCCTCCGTCGGGTTGGTGCGCACGTTCCAACTCATGCGCCCCTTTGAGAGCATGACGGTTCTGGAGAATGTCGCGGTAGCCTCGCACAACAAACGCCGTTCCGTGGCCAGCGCGCGTCATCACGCCACCGGCGTCATCGAGCGGGTCGGCCTCTCGCCATACCTGAATTCCATGTCCGGAACCCTGCCCACGGCCGGGCTGAAACGGCTGGAATTGGCCCGGGCACTCGCCTTGGAGCCGCAGATGCTCCTCCTGGACGAGGTTCTGGCCGGGCTCGTGCCAACGGAACGCGCGCCCATCATCGAGCTGCTGCGCGAGATTCACCGTGACGGTGTCACGGTGATGTTTGTCGAACACATTATGGCTGCCGTCATGGCCTTGTCGGAGCGTCTCCTGGTCATGCACGAAGGCCAGGAGCTCGCGCTCGGGGCACCCGAGACAGTGATCCAAGACACACGGGTGGTCGATGCCTACCTCGGAGAGGACTACCTATGATTCTTGAGATGCAGAACGTCTGTGCCGGTTATCGCAGGCTCGAAATCCTGCACGACCTGAACCTTCACGTCAACGAAGGAGAGATCGTCTGCTTGATCGGTGCCAACGGAGCAGGCAAGACCACCGCGCTGCGCGCCCTAGCCGGACTGATCAATGCCACCCGCGGTCAGATTCTGTTCGAGGGCAAGCCCATAGGTAAGTCCCGGCCCGACCAGATCGTGAGGGCAGGCCTGGTGCATGTTGCCCAGGACCGTGCACTGTTCGGCGGGCTTCCCGTCATCGAGAACCTCACCGTCGGCGCGTATACGCAGCCCAAATCATCCATCAGCGCGTCCCTCGACCAGGTCTTCGAGCTGTTTCCCATTCTGAAGGACCGCAGAAGCCAGCTGGCCAACACCATGTCTGGTGGCCAGCAACAAATGCTGGCTATCGGGCGGGCTCTCATGGCCAGACCCAAGTGCCTCACGCTGGATGAACCTTCCATTGGCCTCGCGCCCAATCTGGTGGCACAGGTATTCAGCGCGATTACCCGAATCGGTGAAGCCGGCGTGACCGTGCTCATCGTGGAGCAGAACGCGTCGCAAGCCCTGGCAATTGCGGATCGCGCCTACGTCATGGAGAGCGGAACCATCGCGATCGAGGGAACCGGGTTGGAACTGGCCGACAGCCCCGAAGTGCGCAAGGCATACCTCGGCATGTAGCCGAAAGGACAATCATGGAATTTCTCGTCAAGATTGAAATCAACTGGCCCCCAGAAACAGACGAAGCCCGTCGAAGTGAAATCTTCACCCGCGAGTTGGCGCGCGGTCAGCTCTTGGCCCGCGAAGGAAAACTCCGACGAATCTGGCGCATACCGGGCCGCTGGGCGAACTGGAGCCTCTATGAGGTCGCGGATGCCACCGAACTTCACGAAGCGTTAACGTCTCTGCCGCTGTACCCCTGGATGAACATTGAGGCACATGCGCTGGCTGAGCATCCCAACGATCCAATATCTCTGGGGATTACTCCCGATGGCGGACCCGCCAAGGAGACCTCCCAATGAGGCTGTTGGCGATAACCCCGATCTGCGTTGACGACGCTGAATTGGCGAGGCGGCAGCACCGTTACGACCGGCTGGCGCCAGCCGGCCTATCGATTCGGCTTCTCAACCTCGGTACCGGTTCTGAGATTCCTCGCGCGCTCAACACTGCAGATGACATCACTGCTTCCGAGCAAGCGCTACTGCACCGACTTCGTGCCGTTGACACGGGCGACGCCCGCGAAACCGACCTCGCGAGTGTGGATGCCTTCCTGCCTGACTGCATTCTGGACCCTGTCGTAGATCTGCCCAACACCGGTCTTTCACGGCCGGTCTTAGGCCTGTTGAAGCTCACCGGGCACTTTCTGGTGAGCCTGGGAACAACCGTCGGCGCCGTGGCGCGGAATGAGGCGATCGCCCGCGAACTGGACCGCAAATTCCAGTCCTACGGCCTCGGCCGGCCGCAGGGAACAACATTCGTTCTCGGTCTCACTGTTGGCGATATCGCAAATGATGAGATTTGGGCCACGGCCGTAGGTTCCCACCTTCAGACGATGGGCGCGGACGTTGTAATCAACGGATGCTCCGCCGTTGAAGCTTTCGCACCCAGCGGCCAGCCGGTATTGGTGGATCCGACAAGAACGGCGCTCCGGCTCATCGCGCTCAGCGAGGCCGTAGGTGCCATGGGTGCTATCGCCACGGAGGACGATTGAACGGGGCCTCTGCACAAATTGCCGCCGTCGACGAAATGGCCCAATTCGCTGCCGACCTGCGCTGGGCTAATCTGCCCATCTTGGTGCGCGAACGGCTGAATCTCATGCTGATCGATTTAACTGGCGTTGCGGCCGCTGGCGCTCGCACACCAGAAATGCGAGCGCTTGTTGACGTCTGGGGTCCGAGCCCCGGGGTGTCACCAATCGTCGGCGCCCACCGCACGACAAGCCCCGAGACCGCCGCCTATCTGAATGCCATCGCCGCGTGTTCTCTTGAACTTGACGAGGGAAACAAACACGCAAAGGGCCATCCCGCAGCGCACGTAGTTTTCAGCGCTATGGCCGCTGTACAGCTTCTGGAACGACCCGTTACGGGTGCGGAATTTCTCACGGCCGTTGCCGCCGGTTATGAAGTTGCGGCCAGATTCGGGCGCGCCTTGGAACGCGAAGCCACGTGGCACACACATGGTCACTGGGGCGTGACCGGTGCCGCGTGCGCCTCCGCACTGATTATGGGGGCCTCCCGCGACCAGATCGCTGCCGCCATTGATGCCTCGACAGCTCTCATGCACGTGACTCCGTGGGCGACCGTGCTGGGCGGTAATTTTGTGCGAAACCTATGGGCGGCTGGCGCGAATATGGCTGGACTGAATGCCGCAAGACTGGCCCTGGCAGGTCTGGCCACCAACAATGCAACCGCTCTCGACACCCTCGGCGGGATCGTAGGTTCCTTGGACACTGCAACGCTTGCACACGGGCTAGGAATCGAGTGGCTGATCACCGAGGGCTATATGAAGCGATACCCCTCGTGCTCGTACACCCACGCAGCCGTCGACGCGGTGCAGGGCATCAAAGCACAGCAAGATTTCTGCACGACCGACATCGTGAGCGTGAAAGTGCGCACGCACTCATTGGCCACGCCACTGTTCACACGGAATCCACACAACCGCCTGTCCGCCATGTTCTCGCTCCCTTTCGTGGTCAGCGCTGCCATCGTGAACGACGCCCTTGACCCTGCCATGTTGGAGCCGGGAACACCTGCCTTTGAGCAGGCGCAGAAGTTCAGCGACAAGGTAATCGTAGAAGTCTCGCCCGAACTTGATCAACGTCTGCCTCTGGAGCGCTGGGCCGATGTCGAGATAGTCCTCCACGACGGCTCCGTTTTCACCCAAGCGCATCCCAATCCAATTGGCGACGTGGATTACTTTCCGATGGGGCCTGCGGAGGTCGAAGCGAAGCTCTTTTCCCTCCTCGGGCCTGATGACAGCCACATTATTCAGAACACAATTGGTCACCTGGCAGAGAGCCCCAACGCGCTCTTGACCCTGGCCAGGCTAAGCGCTATCTAAGACCGCGCACCGCGTTCAACGGCAAGGAGATCGACATGACAGAACAAGAATTTGACGGGCCAGACTTGGTCGTAGCCGGAGCTGGAGGCGGACTGGTTGCCGCCCTGCGGGCCGCCCAGCTCGGCCTCTCTGTGCTTGTGGTCGAGGCCAACGCCCGTTTTCGACGAGGAAACAACACGGCGATGTCGACCGCGATGATTCCGGGTGCTGGAAGTCGGTGGCAGGCCGAGGCCGGCATCGACGACTCGCCAGAACGGTTTCTGGCCGACATTATGGCCAAAACGAACGATGAGGCGGACCCCGAGTTGGCGCAGGCGCTTGCAGTCGTCAGCGCACGGCTGGTCGAGTGGATGGCCGACGACCTGAAGCTGCCCATGTCACTCGTCACCGATTTTCACTACCCAGGACACTCCCGGCTGCGTTGTCACACCGTGCCGGGGCGCATCGGAACGGCGCTACTGGACTCCATGCACACCCAAGTCGAAGCCTCACCGCTGATCGATTTGTACATGCCTGCCCGCCTGGTCGACGTGATTCTGACCGACGGTGTCGTGAGCGCGGTTGTGGTTCAGACGGTCGACGGTCTCGAAGAAATCCCGACCAAAGCCGTCGTGCTGGCCACCAATGGTTTCGGGGGCAACGCCGCGCTCGTACGCGAGCACATGCCTGAAATTACGGAGGCAATTTACTACGGCAGTGAAGAGTCGCAGGGTGACGCCTTGCGCATCGGCGTCAAACTGGGCGCGGCGACAGGCTTTCTCGATGCCTACCAGGGCCATGCCGCACTGGCCATGCCTTCGGCGACCCTTGCCGGCTGGGCGACGGTCATGCACGGTGGTTTTCTAGTGGACAAGGCCGGTGAGCGGTTTGGCGACGAGACCGTCGGCTACTCCGAATATGCGCGCGAGTCACTGCTACACGCTAATGGGCAGGCGTGGATCATCGTGGATCAACGCATTCATGACGCCTGCGAAGCCTTTCAGGACTTTCGCGACACCGTGTCGTCGGGCGGACTGCGCTGGGCGGATTCTGTCGAGGCTCTAGCTGCGGCGACAGGCATCGATGCGGTTGGCCTCCAGAAGACGCTGGACCAAACTCAAAGCTTCGCACGCGGTGAGGCCGATGACGACTTGGGGCGCACGTTCTGGGAGGCACCTCTCTCGGGGCGCGTGGGTGCTATCGCCGTTCGTCCGGCACTATTCCATACGCAGGGCGGACTGCGCGTGAACGGAGACGCCCAGGTGCTGACCGAAGCCGGCGAAGCCATTTCGGGCCTGTACGCCTCGGGCGGTGCAGCCATTGGCATCTCGGGGCACGGGCCGGGGGGCTACCTCGCGGGTAACGGGCTCCTGCCAGCGCTTGGACTCGCGCTTCTGGCCGCCGAGCATGCGGCCAGACAGCAGCGCTAGCCACCAGGCCCAGCAACTACTCCCGCAGCGCCCCGCGCTGCGGCCGATACCACTCCACAGTCGACGTCAACCCGGCCTCAAGCCCGATCCCGGTCTTTTGCCGCTCTTTTGCGGGCGCCATTTCCCTAATTTCCGCGGATTGACCCCAAGTGGCCACGACAATGGTGCGGCCGTCACGCTGTGGAACGTGATGACGATCACCATCCGACAGGCCACCGTCGAACCGCACATGCTCGGCCGCGTCAGCAGTACCTACCTGGTGCTCGCCCGCACCGCACTTCCTGTGGGAGCGGGGCTCGCAGGCCTTCTCGCAACGGCGCAGAAAGTCAGTGCGGATCTGTAATGTTGCCCAGCGACTGCGTGTCATATGTTGCAGCCCGCGAGGTTCGAACTTCGGGTGCTTGCGGCTAGTGTTCGACAAGCAGCGCCCGCAAGGTCGCACGAGTAGCAGCCGATACTCCGAGCAGGTCGAAGATCTCGTTAGCCTGTGTTGCTGCATCGCGAACGATGGGAAGTTTGTCGAGCATCCACTGTTCAACTTCTTCGGGTGACCGTACGGCTTGAGGTTCCACTCCGGGTGCAAGTTGGGCGACTGCCGCCATCGCATGAACAGATGTGGCGTAGTCGGCTGTTACAGCATCGGGCTCGACTCCGGCGTTGCCGAGGAGGAGGGCGCTGATCATCCCGGTGCGGTCTCGACCTGCGCTGCAGTGCACGAGCATGCCTGGTTGTGAGGATGCGATTGCTTCGAGAGTGCCCCGCACTAGTTGGGGTTGGAGTCGCCAGTTGTGTGCCTAATATTTGGGGGAGTCGAGGATGGGGGTGCAGACTTGCATGAACTCGGCGTCGTCTTGATCCTCGGTTGGTGCGTTGACGATCGTGATGCCGGCGAGTGCTTCTACTGAGACTCCAGGGTCGCCCTCTCCGGCAACTATCTCGTAGGCGCAGCGGATATCCACAACTGATGCGAGCCCCCACGCGCGCGCCGCGTCCCAGCCGGCCACGGATAGGCGTTCTCGGCGAGGTCCGCGTGCGATCCGGCCAGTCACCGTCACGCCCGTGCGAGACAGCGCGGTCGGCAACCCGCCCAGGTCTCGGGCATTGATGTAGCCATCCCAGATGAGATTATCCATCGCATCAGCATGCCCGGGTTCTAAACGGAAGCGCAGCTCGATACTGAATCAACTGGGTTTCGTGTTCTGGCCACCAATGGTGCCGCGCCCACACAGTAGGTGTACCGAATGAGGTACGTTTTCATATTTCGTACCATATCCGGTACAATTCTCGTTATGTACCGCATTAGGTACCTTGTGTTGCACGCGTGCCACATCCGGTACGGCGCCGGACCGATAGGCAAGAGGGAGGGGCTGACCATGGCCAGAGTAGACGCGCGCGGGCTCATCACTGAACTACGCGAGCGCAGCGGAATCTCGCCGACATCGCTCCGCGCTCGGTCGGGTGTCTCCCGCGCGACCCAGCGTCGCATAGACACGGGAGAGTCCGATGTCACCCTCGGCACCCTGCGCGAGCTCGCGATCGCCGCAGGCCTCGATATCGCCCTTGATCTCGTGCCGCTGTCCGACCCGGAAGCCGCCGCCGGTGCCCGAGCGCTCCTCGACGAAACCGTCAAGCCGGACACCGTCAGCCCCGCCGCAGCCGCTTGGTTGGAGCGCCTCCTCCGACTTACGGCTGACCCGCTTCGCCAGTCGAACAGCCCGCTCGAAATCGTCACCGAAGCCGGCCGCGCGGCCGCGCCGCTGAACCGATACGCCGCACTTCTGTTCCGTGGTGAGTGGAGCGACCTGAAACTCGCCGACGCAGGCATGGCCAGCCGAGCAAAGTGGCTCCTGTCTGGCATGAGTGCCCTCACTGCCCTCACCGACAAGCCGATGCCAACCGGGGGAGTAGGTATCCTCTATTCCGCCGACCCGGCCGCGGTCGCCCGGCACCTCGTGCACCTTCGACCGACCCGTCCGTCCACCGCGAATCTCGTCATCCTCCCGATGACCGAGTCCGTCGCCGTCGACAGCTGGCAGGAAGGGCCGCTCCATCTCGTCTCGCCGATCCAGGCGATCATCGACGGTATCGGCGTCGGTGGGACAACAGCCGAAACTGCATTTGCTATTGCCGAGAAGTGGTGAACGATGACTGACAACCGAGGCTGGGCCAGGGGCTCCGATCAGTACCAGAAGCGCATCAAGCCCAGCGCGGGGCTCATCCCGAGCACACCGCCGGCCGCTCTCAGCGCGAGAGGAAACACCGCCGACCAGCTGGCGCTCACAGGCATCACCTGGGACCCGGCCGCGCTCGACTTCGGCCTCATCCGGGAGTCCACGCCGCAACGGGTCCGCTCGCGGTTTCGCGCCCAGCTGCCGGAATTCATCTGGGACGCCGCCGCCTTGGAAGGCAACCCCTACACGTTGCCGGAAGTGCAAACTCTCTTGGAAGGCATCACCGTCACCGGGCACAAGCTCGAAGACCAGAACCAAATTCTTGCACTGAACGAGGGCTACAACCGTGTCGATATGCTCGTAGCAACCGGCTCGTTCTCCCTCGACAAGCCGACCAGCGACGAAATCCACGGCCTCGTCGCCGTCCACGAAGCCATCGAATCGGGACACTTCCGTGGCGAAGGCCAAGCAGGCGGCGCCGGACACGTCAGTATCGGCGAGCGCGGTACCTACATGGCATCCGACCCCGGAGAGGGTGGGGAAGCCCTCATTGAAGAGTTTCGCGATCTCATCGATTACCTCGACATCGTCGAGGACCCGCGCGAGCGCGCCTTTGCCTACTTCGCGGCCGCCACCCACCGCCAGTTCTACTTCGACGGCAACAAGCGAACCTCCAGAATTATGATGGCCGGCACCCTCATGGCCGCCGGCTACGACGCCATCAGCGTGTCCGCTAACCGCCGTCTCGAATTCAACACCTACCTCGGCGAACTCTTTGCCGAACACGACGCCACCAATCTGATGCGCTTTATTATCGATAGCCGGCCTGGCGAATGACGCGGCTCACAGTGGAAAGTCGGGTCTAGGCCCTTTGCGAAACTTGCCACATATGTCTGCAAGGCCGGGACGGCTAGACCGATCGCGGCGGTGAGGCTGGCTGATAGACCGAGGCTGGAAGGCGACTCAGGGCGAGATCCATGGCTGACATCGGCACGTAAGGCCATTTCGGGCACCCGAGAGTTTGTTCGCGTACCAGCGTGTCAGTTCCTGGACCGGTCATTGGCGCTGTGCATGACTGCATCTCCCCGAGTGGAGGAAAACCCTCGCGGATAATCCGGGAGGGTTTTCCTCAATCTTCCGCGATGCGAATAGGATATATCGCAAGCTATGAATCGGAGTGCAGACATGGCAGAGAAAGCAAGCGGCGGTGTGCAGTCGGTCGAGCGAGTGTTCGAGCTGTTGGAACTGATCACGAGTGCACGTGATGAGGTGTCCCTTTCAGAGCTGGCCGAGGCTGCCGAACTGCCGCTGCCCACCATCCACCGGCTCCTGCGCACCCTGATATCTCTGGGCTACGCGCGTCAGCTCCCGAACCGGCGTTACGGTCTCGGACCGCGGCTCATCCGTATAGGTGAGGTCGCTAGTCGGCAACTTGGCGCATGGGCTCGACCGCACCTCGCGAGTGTGGTCGAGCAACTCGGCGAGACGGCAAACATGGCAATCCTCGACGGCGACATGGCCACCTACGTTGCCCAGGTCCCCTCCGCGCACTCCATGCGCATGTTCACCGAAGTGGGCCGCCGAGTTCACACACACGCTTCTGGAGTCGGTAAAGCAATGCTGGCTCAGCTGGACGATGAGCAGGTGCGAGGCATTGTTGCACGTGCTGGTATGCCGACGCCGACAAAGCACAGCATCGCCGACATCGATAGCCTCCTTGAGGACCTTTCCCGAATTCGAGCGTGCGGCTACTCCATCGACGATAACGAGCAGGAACTCGGCGTGCGATGCTTCGCCGTAGCGATACCCGACATGCCGAGCCTGACTGCGATTTCTGTCTCCGGCCCGCTTGCCCGCGTCGATGAGAATTTTGCCGAGCGGGCCATCCCGATCCTCACCCACACAGCTGAGTTGATCGCTGCTGACGTAGAAAATTCCTACCGGAGACACTGACAGCGCTTCCGGCATCCAGTAGGGCGCGACCGAGAGAACTCGGAGCGCGGCTGCCCCGAGTGTTCCGTCATGTGGAAGTATGCTTCCAAATTCTCGCATTTACTGAGAGAATGACTATTGACGCAACCAGCCAAGGAGGATCGCCTACATGAATCGACCGGTGCTTTGGCTGCGACTGACGCGGCGAGCAACCCCACAGTTCCCTCACACACACGCGCTCACCCCGGACGGCACCGCCGCCTGGGGTGCGACCGCACGACGCCAAGGAGTTCACCAGTGAGCACACCCCTGTCAACACAGACGACTGATTCAAGCGGGCGGGTTCGTCGAGCGGATCTCGACATCGCGGCCCCGTTTGCCTCGTTCGTTGAGAACGAGGCCCTCGAGGACACTGGCATCCGAGCGGACACCTTCTGGCAGGGGCTCAGCGCGCTGATCCGTGACCTCACACCGAGAAACCGTGAACTCCTGCATCGGAGGGATGAGTTGCAGGCGCGGCTCGATGCCTTCCACCGGGCCCACCCTGGTCAGCCGGACCCAGCCCAGTATCGGGCGTTCCTGACCGAAATTGGGTACCTTGTCGACGAACCGTCCGATTTCACCATCACCACCTCCAACGTCGATGCGGAAATCGCCTCACAGGCAGGTCCGCAACTTGTCGTACCCCTTCTCAACGCGCGGTTCGCAGTCAACGCCGCCAACGCGCGGTGGGGTTCGCTCTACGACGCGCTCTACGGGACCGACGCGATCGCCGAAGACGGCGACACCGCCCGTGGGAGTTCCTATAACCCCGCTCGCGGCGAGCAAGTAATCGCCCGTGGGCGCGCACTGCTCGACCAAGCCGTCCCGCTCCGCGCGGGCTCACACAGCGACGCCGTGGAGTACCGCATCAGCGACGGTACCCTGGTCGTAACGTTGGCAGACGGCTCGTTCACTGGTCTAGCGGAGCTATCAGCATTGACCGGCTACACCGGGGGACCCTCAGCGCCGGCGTCGGTCCTGTTCCGTCACCACGGCCTGCATCTCGACGTGATCATCGACAGGGATGGGCTGATCGGCAGCACCGACCCTGCAGGGATCCAAGACATCGTGCTCGAGTCCGCAGTGACAACAATCATGGACCTCGAAGACTCGGTCGCCGCGGTTGACGCCGACGACAAGGTTCTCGGATACCGAAACTGGCGAGAGCTCATGCGTGGCACGCTCAGCGAAACCGTCAGAAAGGGCAGCGGCACATTCCTGCGAACCATGAACGGCGACCGCGTCTACACTGCTCCAGACGGTGGTGCCGTGACGTTGCCCGGGCGGGCCCTTCTACTGGTGCGCAACGTCGGCCATCTGATGACCACTGACACGGTGCGCGATGCATCCGGCGACGAGGTTTTCGAAGGCATCCTCGATGCGGTGCTGACCGCACTCGGTTCGATCCCCGATCTTGCCGGAAAAGCACGCGGTGGCAACTCGCGTGCCGGCTCGGTGTACATCGTCAAACCGAAAATGCACGGTCCCGATGAAGTGGCGTTCACCGTCGAACTGTTCGGGCGGGTCGAGCAGCTCCTCGGCCTGCCATCGCGCACGCTGAAGGTGGGCATCATGGACGAAGAGCGGCGAACCACGGTGAACCTGCGCGCCTGCATCGCCGCAGCATCCGATCGCATCGTCTTCATCAACACCGGATTCCTCGATCGCACCGGCGACGAGATCCACACTTCGATGTACGCAGGCGCCGTGGTCACCAAGGGTGCGATGCGCTCGCAGCCCTTCATGGCTGCGTACGAGAATGCGAACGTGGACGCGGGACTATCAGCAGGATTCCCCGGGCGGGCTCAGATCGGCAAGGGCATGTGGGCTATGCCCGATCTCATGCACGACATGCTCGAGCAGAAGATTGTGCATCCCCGGTCCGGCGCGACCACAGCCTGGGTGCCGTCTCCGACGGCCGCCACGCTTCACGCAATCCACTATCACGAGGTCGACGTAGCCGAACGTCAGCGAGAAGTCGGCACGCGGGCTCGCCAGGCGCTCGACCCGATCCTCGTCATCCCGCTCGCCGAACAGCGACTCGGCGACGAACGCCTGACCGAGCTCGACAACAACGTTCAGTCGATCCTCGGATACGTCGTCCGATGGGTTGACCAGGGAGTCGGATGCTCAAAGGTCCCGGACATTCATAGTGTTGGGCTCATGGAAGACCGGGCAACCCTGCGCATCTCCAGCCAACTCCTCGCGAATTGGCTTGCCCACGACATCATTACCGAATCAGAAGTAGACGCGAGCCTCGTGCGGTTCGCGGCCGTCGTCGATGCGCAAAATGCAGACGACCCCATCTACGAAACGCTGCTCGGCCCGGCCGGGCCGAGCCTCGCCTTCCAGGCGGCCAGACAACTCATCATCGACGGTGCTTCCTCGCCCAGTGGCTACACCGAGCCCATCCTTCACCGGATCCGACGGGCCAAGAAGGCCCAGCAGGCCGCATATGAGGTGGCGGGCAGGGATCGTGACTGACCCACGCTCCTAGTAGCCACGTAAATCACATGACGTAGCAACGACCCCTAGAATTCACCTAGGTATGTCCAGTACCGCGTTGCACCACGACCCAGATCCGAAGGAAAGACCATGCCGATTGGCATCATTATTGAGACTGCGCCGGGGGAGACCAGGGTGGCAGCGACCCCATCCACTGTTGCGCAACTTCTCAAACTCGGGTACGAGGTCCTCGTTGAGCGCAGCGCGGGTGCCGGGTCGTCGTTCCCCGATGGGGACTACGAGACGGCGGGTGCACGCCTTGTCGAGAAGGCCACTGCGTGGGGTGCTGACGTGGTCCTCACCGTCGGTGCGCCATCGTATACCGAGCTCGCCTTGCTGTCACCGCAGGCGGTGCTCATCTCCTGGTTGAGCCCCGCACTGAATCCGGATCTCGTTGACCGGCTCGTCGAGCTTCCCATCACGGCTCTCGCCGTAGACGCGGTTCCGCGCATCTCACGGGCCCAATCAATGGACGTGCTCTCGTCGACCGCCAACATCGCCGGGTATCGCGCGGTAATCGAGGCGGCAAACTCCTTCGGCCGCTTCTTCACCGGTCAGGTGACCGCCGCGGGCAAAGTTCCCCCGGCAAAGGTACTCGTGGCGGGAGCCGGCGTGGCTGGACTTGCTGCCATCGGCGCCGCATCGAGCCTGGGTGCGATAGTGCGGGCGACGGATCCCCGCCCCGAGGTTGCCGAGCAGGTCATGTCGATCGGCGGCACCTACCTTCCGGTCGAAGTGGCCGAGACGATGCAATCATCCGACGGGTACGCGAAGGCGACGAGTGACGCATACAACCGCCGTGCCGCAGAGCTTTACTCCGAGCAGGCCCGCGACGTCGACATCATTATCACGACCGCCAATATCCCGGGCCGCGCAGCACCGAAGCTGATCACGGCAGCGGACGTGGCATCCATGAAATCGGGCAGCGTGATCGTGGATCTTGCCGCGGCCAACGGCGGTAACGTCGAAGGCACTGTTCCGGGCGAGAAAACCATTACAGCAAACGGGGTGACGATCATCGGCTACACCGACCTCGCCCGGCGACTGCCGGCGCAAGCGTCGCAGCTGTACGGACAGAATCTCGTCAACCTGATGAAGCTGCTCACCCCCGGCAAAGACGGCACCCTCGTACTGGACACCGACGATGTCGTGCAGCGTGCGATCACCGTCGTCCGCAACGGCGAGAAGCTGTGGCCGCCGCCGCCCGTGGCAGTCTCGGCGGCTCCGAGTACTGCGCAGGCCGCCGGCCCGGCTGAGCGTGCCGTGAAAAAGAGCAGTGGCCTGTCGAGGCCGGCACGAGTCGCGCTCACGGTGGCAGGGATTGCCGCCCTGCTCGTCGTCGTCGCGGTGGCGCCAGCGCCGCTCCCGCAGCACATCACCGTGCTGGTGCTCGCGATCGTGATCGGTTTCTACGTGATCGGCAAGGTGCATCACGCGCTCCACACGCCGCTGATGTCAGTGACCAATGCGATCAGTGGCATCGTCGTTGTCGGCGCCATGCTCCAGATGGTCGTCGGCGACCCCGTCACCCGGGTGCTCGCAGTGATCGCCATCCTACTGGCCAGCATCAACATATTCGGCGGCTTTGCTGTCACACGACGCATGCTCCGCATGTTTTCGAAGGACTAAACCACATGCCTGACACTCTTACCACCGTCACGGTCGCCATCGCGAGCGCCACGTACATCGTCGCCGCGCTGCTGTTCATCCTGAGCCTTGCCGGGCTCTCTAAACATGAGACCGCCCGCGGCGGGATCGTCTACGGCATCTCCGGGATGGTCCTCGCCATGCTGGCGACGGTGGCCCTAGTGATCGTAGGCTCCGATATGCTCGGCATCATTCTTCTCGTCGGCGCCATCATGGTTGGCGGCAGCATCGGGCTGTGGCGTGCCGCCCGCATTGAAATGACGGGGATGCCGCAATTCATCGCCCTGCTGCACTCCTTTGTGGGGCTCGCCGCGGTGCTGATTGGCTGGAATGGCTTCCTGCAGTCCGAAGGAATCGAACCGAACCTCGTGGGAATCCACCACGCTGAGGTGTTCATCGGCGTGTTCATCGGTGCGGTCACCTTCACCGGGTCGATCATCGCGTTCCTGAAACTGTCGGCGCGCATCTCGTCCGCACCCCTCGTGATTCCCGGCCGGAACGCGCTCAATCTCGGGGCTCTCGTCGCCTTCGTGGCACTGACCGTCTGGTTCGTGATCACTCCGGAACTCTGGCTGCTCATCGTCGTGAGCGCGCTCGCGCTGCTTCTGGGGCTTCACCTAGTCGCCTCGATCGGCGGCGGCGACATGCCTGTCGTCGTGTCGATGCTGAACAGCTACTCAGGTTGGGCGGCAGTGGCGAGCGGGTTCCTGCTCGACAACGACCTGCTCATTATCACCGGCGCGCTCGTCGGGTCATCCGGTGCCTACCTCAGTTACATCATGTGCAAGGCCATGAACCGTTCCTTCATCTCGGTGATCGCCGGTGGTTTCGGAATCGCTGCACCAACCAAGGGCGTCGAGGAGACGGGCGAATACCAGGAGACCAGCGCCATCGAGGCGGCAACTCTTCTCGCCGACGCGAAATCCGTCGTGATTACCCCCGGCTTCGGCATGGCGGTCGCCCAAGCGCAGTACCCGGTCGCCGAGCTCGCCCGGATCCTCCGCGCACGCGGAGTCAACGTTCGATTCGGCATCCACCCGGTCGCCGGTCGACTGCCCGGCCACATGAACGTACTCCTTGCCGAGGCGAAGGTTCCGTACGACATCGTGCTGGAGATGGACGAGATCAACGGCGACCTCCCCGAGACCAGTGTTGTCCTGGTGATCGGGGCAAACGACACAGTTAACCCGTCAGCCGCTGAAGACCCGGGCAGCCCGATCGCCGGAATGCCGGTACTGAAGGTGTGGCAAGCGCAGGAGGTCATCGTCTTTAAGCGGTCGATGGCATCCGGTTACGCCGGCGTACAAAACCCGCTGTTCTATCGTGACAACACCCGGATGCTGTTCGGCGATGCCAAGGAGCGCGTGGAAGATATTGTCCGTGCGCTCAGCGACATCAGCACGGCGCATCCGGCGCAAGCCCGCCAGTCTTAAGTTGGCGCAGGTGTCGTGCATCGGGATCACGGCACGCTGCAGTGGGCTGCCGCGGAGATTTCGGACAGACGTAGTCGTATTCCGCGTCGAACATCGTGATGCGCTGGGCGACGGTGGGAGCTGCGGTGCCAAATTATCCTAAAGGTGCCACATCCATTGACTCTGAACGCGGGCCGCGCCTAGGATGACATCCACAACGCAGAAATAAAGTTTCACCATACGAAAATTGGTCAGAGAGGACCTAATCGTGGACAATCTTGCTGTGCTCAGCCTTCTGGCGCTGGCACCAATTCTGGTGGTGGGCATACTGCTCGCCGGATTACGCTGGCCGGCCAAATATGCCATGCCGCTGGGCTACGTCACCGCCGTGATCGTGGCCATCACCGTGTGGAAAATGGACGTTCGGGGAGTTGTCGCTGCGTCCCTTGAGGGCGTCATCACTGCCGCGACCCTGCTCTACATCGTGTTCGCGGCGCTTCTGCTGCTCTCGACACTCACGATCGGAGGGGCGATGGCGACCATTCGTGCCGGCTTCAACAACATCTCACCTGACCGTCGGATTCAGGCAGTCATCATCGGCTGGCTCTTCGGCAGCTTCATTGAGGGTGCCTCTGGCTTCGGCACGCCAGCCGCCGTCGTTGCACCGCTGCTGCTCGCCATGGGGTTTCCCGCAATGGCCGCAGTCATGGTGGGCCTCATCATCCAGAGCACAGCGGTGAGCTTCGGAGCGGTGGGAACGCCGATCATCGTGGGAGTTGGCGGTGGCCTCGGTGGTGACCCCGCCGTTGCGGAACGCATCGCCGTGCTCGGCATGACGATGCCCGAGTTCGTGGCGTCGATCGGGTTCCAGGTGGCGGTGCTACATGCGATTGTGGGAATACTCATTCCGCTGATTTTGGTCGTCATGCTGACGGGATTCTTCGGCCCGGAGCGCAAATTCCGGGATGGGTTGGCGATCTGGCCGTTTGCGATCTACGCCTCACTCGCGATGACCGTGCCGTCCGTGCTCGTAGCTTGGTTTCTCGGCCCGGAGTTCCCCTCGCTGTTTGGTGGCCTTTTCGGGTTGATCCTCGTGATGTTCACCTCAAGCCGTGGGTTCCTCATGCCGAAAAAGATCTTCGACTTCGGCCCACGCGCCAGTTGGAGTCCGCGGTGGATGGGGACGATGGAACCAGCGAACACCGTTCCCGACGGAACCGGGAAGCGAATGACCATCGTCAGCGCCTGGGCTCCCTACGTGCTCATGGCCGTGCTGCTCGTAGGCAGCCGCGTCATCGCTCCGGTGAAAGAGATCCTCACCGGTATCGCGATCCCGTTCAATAACATTCTTGGTACCGGCATTTCCACGGCAGTGCAGCCCTTCTACTCGCCAGCGTTCCTGCTGATCCTCGCGGCGCTTTTCGCCTACGCGCTCCATCGAATGAATGGAAAGCAGATTCGCGAGACGTGGAAGGTCTCCGGCAGACAACTTGCGGGAACCGCCGTGGCGCTGCTCTTCGCGGTACCTCTGGTACGCGTGCTGATCCAATCCGGACCCGACCTCAACGCTTCCGGTCTCTCAAGCATGCCGGTGACGCTGGCTGAGGGCGCGGCGGCCATCTCTGGAAGTTCGTGGCCATTCATTGCGCCGTTCATCGGCGCACTCGGGGCCTTCGTAGCCGGATCCAACACGGTGTCGAACCTCACGTTCTCGCAGTTCCAGTTCTCCACGGGCAATGCCATTGGAGTGAACCCGGAGCAGGTCGTTGCCGCGCAGGCGGTGGGTGGTGCCGGCGGCAATCCGATCGCCATCCACAACATCGTCGCAGCCTCTGCGACGGTTGGTCTGCTGGGGCGCGAAGGAGATCTGCTGCGCAAAACGATTCTCGTCACGCTCTATTACTGTGTGGCTGCCGGGACCGTGTCGCTAATCTTCATCTACGGCTTCGGTCTCAACCTCGGCACGCTCATGCTCATACTGCTCATGACTGCCCTGGCCCTCATTGTGCGCTGGATGCTGCACCAGAAGGCAGCGGTGCTCACCCCAAGGTCGCAGCGCACCTAGCCTCAACGCAGAACGGCTAGTCTCAACGCAGAACGGCACTGAAACATAAAGCGGGTGACAGCGGATGCTCCGCTGTCACCCGCTTTTTCGTGTCGTCAGGTTGGGGCCGGGAGACTTCCTCGAGCAGTTCAGTTCTTCCACAATCTGGAAGGAGACTTTCATTTTATGGCCGGATTGGTGGTAGCGTGCTTTCATTCCAGGTCAAGGAAGGACCGCCATAGATGATTCGCAATGACGCGCAAACGCTCGACGACCTCGTGAGCTCGCTGCCACCTGGAAGTGTGATTACCGATCCGGCCAGCATGGACGCCTATCGGTGGGATCGAGCCAATGATCCCAACGCGGGTGTTCCGCTCGCTGTCATCCGTGTCACTTCGACCGAAGAAGTGCAGACGGTAGTGCGGTACGCCGCTGCAACGGGAACGCCTGTCGTCCCGCGCGGCGCCGGCTCGGGTCTCTCCGGGGGGAGCACCGCTGTCGAGGGCGGAATCGTCCTCTCTCTGGATCGGATGAAAAACATCGAGATCGACCCGGTTACACGCACGGCCGTGGCCGGTCCGGGGGCGTTCAACGCCGAGGTGAAAGCCGCGGCAGCAGCGCACGGGCTGTGGTATCCGCCGGACCCGTCCTCATACGAGATCTGCTCCATCGGCGGAAACGTCGCTACAAACGCCGGAGGCCTGTGCTGCGTAAAGTACGGGGTCACCACCGACTACGTGCTCGGGATGACCGTCGTCCTCGGCGACGGCCGGGCTGTCCGGCTCGGCGGGGCACGACTGAAGGATGTCGCCGGACTCTCTCTGACGAAGTTGTTCGTGGGGAGCGAGGGCACGCTCGGGGTGATCACCGAGGTTCTGCTGCGGCTCATCCCTGAGCAGCGACAACCGACCACTCTCGTCGCTACGTTCCCAACCCTGGACAGCGCGACCGACGCCGTTCTCGCGATCACCCGCTCGATGCGTCCCTCGATGCTCGAGTTCATGGACCGCGTCACGATCAACGCAGTCGAGGACGCCACCCGGATGGGACTGGACCGGGACGCGGCTGCGATGCTCATCGCCCAGTCCGACGAGCCCGCCGGACACGCTGCCGTGGAGATTGGTCGCATCGAGGACATCTGCAACCAGAACGGCGCAACCGAGTGCTACTCCACAGACGACCCCGAAGAGGGCGAAGCGTTCATCGTGGCCAGGCGCATGGCGATCCCGGCCGTCGAGAAGCGCGGCGCACTGCTCCTGGAGGACGTCGGCGTGCCGCTACCGCGCCTCGGGGACCTCGTCAGCGGGATCGAACAGATCAGCAAGAACCGTGACGTCACCATCGCCGTCATTGCCCACGCCGGCGACGGTAACACGCACCCGATGCTCCTGCTGGACCCGACGGACGAAGCGCAGCAGCAGCGCGCACACATCGCCTACGGCGAAGTGATGGATCTCGCGATCCAGCTGGGCGGCACCATCACCGGCGAACACGGCGTCGGCCGGCTAAAGCAACCCTGGCTGGCCGCATACCTCGGCGAGGATGTCCTCGAACTCAACCACCGAATCAAGAACGCGCTCGACCCCCAAGGCATCCTTAACCCCGGCGCCGTATTCGAACACCACGAAGGACACTAATGACACATCACCTCCAGATCCCGACGATCACCTACGAGACCGCAGCCCGCGCAGTCGCTCTCGCTATCGACGAAGGCGCCAAGGTCGGCGTACGCGTCTCCGTAACCGTCGTCGATCCGAGCCTCGCCCTCGTCGCATATGGGCGCGCTGACGGCACGACCCCACACAGCGTGGAGACCAGCCGGCGCAAGGCGAACACCGGCGCCTCCACGCGCCGACCCAGTGCGCTCCTGCCCGCCGAACTTGCTGTCGCGCTCGAGCACGGCACCGGCGGCCTGCTCACGAGCGTCGCAGGGGGAGTGCCTCTCGGCTTCGACGGGGTGCACACCGGCGGGCTCGGCGTCGCAGGAGGCGCACCGCAACAGGACGCCAAAATAGCCGCCGCCGTCCTGGAGGCACTCTGCGCCGACCCCGTTCCGGTAGGCGCGTAGTTGCCGGCGGTACCCTCAGCACTACCGCGAGCAGCGCGTCACCAGAACGCCGCTGATGGCAGCCGTGGCGCCGCCGCACGAGGATACGCGCTCGCCCGCACGACAATTGACGGTCACAGAAGATGGGAGGTTTCACGATGAAGATCATAGTTCTGGTGAAAGAAGTGCCCGACACCTATGCGGAACGTCGGCTGAACCTCGAGACCGGGCTAGCTGATCGCGACGCCAATGACCGGGTTCTCGACGAGATCGGCGAACGTGCGGTCGAAGTCGCCGTCTCCTACGCCGAGTCCCACCCCGACACCGAGGTAATCGTCCTGACGATGGGGCCACAGACGGTTCCGGCCACCCTCCGAAAGGCCCTCGCCATGGGCGCCACCAGCGGGTTCCACGTCCTTGATGACGCGTTGCTTGGCGCAGATTTGACGCTCACAGCCGAGGCCCTCGCGAAAGCGGTCGAACGCATCGGCTTCGATCTCATCATCGCAGGAGATGCATCCACCGACGGCAACGCGGGCGTGATTCCGGCCATGATCGCAGAGCACCTCGGTATCGCCCACGCTACGACTCTGAACAGCCTTGAGATCTCCGACACTGATATCGGCGGCGAACGCGAGACCAGCGGCGGCACGATCACCCTCACCGCCTCGTTGCCCGCCATTGTCTCGATCACCGAGCGGCTTCCCGATGCTCGCTTCCCGAGCTTCAAAGGCATCATGGCGGCGAAGAAGAAAATCATCGTCACCATCGACCTCGCGGACCTCGGGATCGACGCGGATGCCGATGTTCCCCGATCGATCGTAATCGCCGTCTCGGCGAGGCCCGCCCGAAGCGCGGGCATCAAGATCGTCGACGAAGGCAACGCGGGCCAGCAGCTCGCGGACTACCTCGTCCAGAACCGGTTGGTGTGACATGACTGAGCTTGCTGTTGACCCTATTCTCGTCCTCCTCGGCGTGTCACCCACCGGTGAACTCGCCACCAGCGCGGCCGAACTGCTGGGCGCCGCCGGGCGCATCGGGACCCCGGTCGCGGTCATCATCGCTGGCCACGGGCACGGTCAGGATGCCGCAACGGCCGCCGGTGCGCGGGGCGCCCAGCGAGTCTTGCTCGCCGAAACGCCTGACGTGGACTCGGTGTTGACCTCCCAGCTTGTCGACGGACTCGTCGCAGCGTACGAACGTGTAAACCCGTCCGCGGTCCTGATCTCCCACTCGATCGAGGGTCGCGATGTCGCCGGCCGCTTTGCTGTCCGCACCCAGAACGCGCTCGCTGTGGATGCCGTCGGTGTCGACCGCGACGACGAGGGGATCATCATCCACCACTCTGTGTACGGCGGAGCCTACGATGTGGACTCAGCGGTCACGTTCGGAACCCCGGTCGTCACCATCCGGGAAGGCGGAGTCGAGGACCGCGCCGCAGCAGCGAACCCGACAATCGAATCACTCGAGTATGTCGGAACCGGCCGGAAAGCGGCGACGATCGTGTCCTTCACCCCGGAGCAGGCGAGATCGTCCCGCCCAGCACTCCGTGGCGCAAATCGAGTGGTTGCGGGTGGCCGCGGTGTGGGCTCTGCCGAGGACTTCGCCCTCGTCGAACAACTCGCCGATGTCCTTGGGGCAGCCGTAGGAGCCTCCCGAGTTGCCGTCGATTCAGGCTACGTGCCGCATTCGTATCAGGTCGGCCAGACAGGCGTGTCCGTCGCCCCGCAGCTCTACATCGCGCTCGGTATCTCTGGCGCGATTCAACACCGAGCAGGCATGCAGACGGCGAAGACGATCGTCGCGATCAACAAGGACCCCGAAGCGTTGATCTTCGAGATCGCCGACTTTGGTGTGGTCGGTGACCTCTTCACCGTTGTGCCGCAGCTCGTCTCGGCACTGACCACGAAGAAGGAATAGGGACCGTGGCGTTCCCCCAAACAGCGCGACCCCAACGCCGCGGATTGCCACGAGTCGTCGGAGGTGATCCCTGGCCCGACCAGAGCGCGCCAACGCACACAACAACCGACGCTCACGCCTCTTCTGCGGAGGAGGCCGAGCCACCCACGACCGCTGCAGCGACAGTCACATCAGTCGAGAACAGCATCGTGACGAACACTGCTCCTCCTGCCGCCGGTTCACCTCAATTGTCTCGGACTGCTGACGTCGACGCTGGCGCAGTGCTTCAACGGCGTGGGCTATCCAGGACCCCTGGAGGGGATCCCTGGCCACCGCCGCGAGCCGTGCCCGCCACCGCGACCGCACCGGTGGTCGAAGAGCCGGCACCCACCATCACGATGGCAGAGCCGATCGTCGCGCCCGAGACAGATTCGACTCCAGGGCTGCGTCGTCGCTTGTACCGAGGTTTACCCTGTGAACCACGCCGCAAACGGCGCCGCTACCGCGGCCGAACCCTCCAACACTGGGCGGGCATCGGAGTCATCGGAGGAGGCGGCCTCCTCGTGCTCGGAGCGTTTACCGTGCTGTTCGTGCGTTGGCTGCTGACCAGCGATCCCCTGCAGAGTTTCCTCACCGACTATCCGGGAGAATATCATCTGCCCGAATGGGCCCCCGTGGGTGTCCCGTGGTGGCTGAGCTGGGCGCACTTCTTCAACGTGTTCCTGATGGTGCTCATCATCCGCTCGGGCTTCCAGATCCGCACTGAGAAGCGACCGACAGCCTTCTGGATGCCCAAGTGGAACCCGCAGCGCAAGATCAGCCTGACGATCTGGTTCCACCAGTCCCTCGACCTGCTGTGGCTCCTGAACGGCACGATCTTCATGCTGCTGCTGTTCATCACCGGGCAGTGGGTGCGGATCGTGCCGACCAGTTGGGAGGTGTTTCCCAACGCACTCTCGGCTGGGCTGCAATACGTGTCGCTTGACTGGCCCACAGAGAACGGCTGGGTCAACTACAACAGCCTGCAACAGCTGACCTACTTCGCCACAGTATTCCTCGCCGCACCCTTGGCGGTCGCGACGGGTGTCCGGATGTCAGGACTGTGGCCAAAGAACGCTCCGAGGCTGAACAAGGTCTACCCGATCGAGATGGCCCGCGCGATCCACTTCCCGGTGATGCTCTACTTCGTGGTCTTCATCATCTTCCACGTCACCCTCGTTCTCGCCACCGGTGCACTGCGGAACCTCAATCACATGTACGCCGGACAGGACGTCGTCAACTGGACGGGCTTCTGGATCTTCGCCGTCTCGCTCATCGTCATTGCCGGCAGCATTTTCGCCGCACGACCACTCGTTATCACCCCCATCGCATCCCTGTTCGGTCGCGTTGGCCGCTAGGAGACTGCTGATCAACGTCACAATGTCATTTGTCGCCGATTACGGCTCCTTCAGATATTGCCCGATAGGGGCCAGCCGCGAATTGTTGTTTCCCGCGATCCGTTGCCGCTCTCGCGGATTCCCGCGTCGCCACACTCGAGGTCATCGATGCGCTGCCCGCCGAACCCATGAAGCAGTATGACGCGATCCTGCTGGATGTTGACCACTCGCCGCGACACCAACTCGACCCCAGCCACGCCGACCTCTATACCGTTGCCGGTTTGGGGCGGGTGCGTGCTCACCTCGCTGAGGGTGGCGTTTTTGCGCTCTGGTCGGAGGACCCGACGGACGACGAATTCATGCAACGCTTGGGCGAGGTCTTCAAGAACCCGGTCGCGCACACGGTGGACTTCGACAATGCACTCACCGGTGGGGTCTCATCCAACACGGTGTACGTCGCGAGTCGCAGCGCCCGGCGGCGAGTGTTTCCGCGTTGGGGTAGTGCGCGTCGGGCGGCGAGCTCCGCAGTGCAGGCGCTTCGAGTGCCGGCGGCCACCGCTCCACAAGCGTCGAATGTAGCGTCGTTCTCTTCGCGTCCGGCACAGCGAAAAGATCGAGAAACCTTTGTGTCTGCGTAGCTACGTCGCAAACAATCGGGCCTCCTCGTTCTCTCTTTGACTTTAGTGTCTACAGTCGTTGATACTGATAAGATGACGAACTCGGTTGAGAGCGCGGCTACCGCCCGGGAGGAAAATTCACCGGCCACGGCCGACCTCCGCGCCCTTGCCAACGCGGTGCGGCTCGACATGCTCCGTCTGCTGCGTGATCGCGAGTGGACCATGGCCGAGCTCGCGACCGAGTTGGGGCTGCGTAAGGGCAGCATC
This sequence comes from Rhodoglobus galactosidasius, assembly GCF_054957775.1. Taxonomy (NCBI): domain Bacteria; kingdom Bacillati; phylum Actinomycetota; class Actinomycetes; order Micrococcales; family Microbacteriaceae; genus Rhodoglobus; species Rhodoglobus galactosidasius. The sequence goes on from NZ_JBQIAV010000012.1 coordinate 58,668, forward strand.
AGTTACCACTTGCGAGTGTTGGAGCGCGCTGGGATCGTGTGCCAGGTCGGTGAGCGCAGTGTGCGCGGTGGGAGGCAGCAGCTTTGGGGGCTGACGGCTCCGTCTATCGCTGGTGATCCCGATAGTACTGATCCGGGTGCGCGGCCCGCCGTGCTCCGCGCGCTGGCTTCGCAGATGGAAGCAAGCGAGTCCCAGCGACTGTTTGTGTCGCAGGTGCGATTGGATGCTGCGGGCAAGGAAGCTGCGGTCGTCTTGCTGGAGAGTGCGCTGGCATCCATTCGGCAGCTCGAGACCGACGGGGGAGACATTGTCTCGCTTGGCGCGTTCACGTATTCGGTAGGCAGCTCGACGAGAAGCGTATAGTGTCCGGCGGGCAGAAGCTTGGCCGTCCGTTCTGGGTTTTCTGGAGCGCCGTCACTGCGACGAATGTGGGCGACGGCATCCGTCTGGTTGCACTGCCGTTGTTGGCGACTCAGGTAACGGAGAACCCCACCCTTATCGCGCTCTCCTGACGTAACCGTGGGTCGTTTCGGAGCCCGTTAACAAGTGCACGCCGCTTTCCGTCTAGGTTTCTAACTGTCAAAGGCAAGAAACTTAGAGACGAGAAAACGGCGTGCAAAGCACAACAC
>NZ_JBQIAV010000013.1:0-53700 GCF_054957775.1 Rhodoglobus galactosidasius
GCCATCGTGTGGTGTCCTTCGTGTGAGTAGCTTTAGTCGGTTCTCACTGACCATCACACGGTGGCTCCTCACGTCGCCGTAGCGACGCTCAGCAGCCGGAAATTACACCACTCCCAGGGACGTGACCGGAGTCAGAAGGTTTCCTCACAATGCCGAAGGGCATTGGTGGACGCCAAACACACGGAGGATAAACGTGTACCGAGTGAATCTCTTCGCTTGAATTGCCGTCAGGCTGGGATTCGCGCAACGAAACAGTCACTTGAGAACGGTGCAATGTCAGTCAAATAGGCATAGCATAAACCCTGTGCCGCTCCGTAGGGGAGTTGGCCGGTAATCGTTCCACTAGGAGGAACCAATGGCACTTAGCGTGCTCGCCCAACAGTTCGCAGATGAAATTGCTCTGCAGGACTGGTCCGATGCTCATAGCCGCACTGATCGTGCGGGGCACGACCGAAGCGTCGACCACACCACCTCCGCGCAACTTACGCGCGGAGAAACCGACGCCATTCGGACGAACGTCATGTGGGTGGTCGCGCAAGTGCTGCGTTACAACGACCCGAACTTCGATGTACATGAGTTTGCCGAATCCGCAGGTGTACCGGGCAGCATCCGGCTTACGTCCCGCGGAAAGCCGAGTGGCGCGATGGACTACGGCTTGCGGCAGAATATGACGACAAGTAAAGTCGCAGCGCCGGGAGATCCCTGCATCCCGTAGCAACTACGCCGAGCGTGCGGGGTGATAACCCCATCCGGGTGACCTGCGTGCGACGCTTCAGTTGAAGCGGTAGCGGCTTCCTACCGACAGCGACGATTACTGGCTGGCATACGAGCAACAACCACGTTTGTGGTTCAACGAGAAGGGTCTGCTGCACGTTTAGGTGACAGTTTGACCTAAACGTGCAGCAGACCCCTTTCTCGATTTTCCGGATATCTTCGCTGCGCAAAGCACCGATCTTCATGCCATGTTTTCCATGGTTTGCATAGCTCCTATCCCGGCTAGGTCACGGCTCTCGTCAGGTCTCGTTGACGCCTTAACTTCACGAGTAGGTGCGCGAGGGAAGGCTGCGGAGCTCGCGCCAAGACCGACCATCCCAGAGCCAGCCTAAGCGCGCTCGTTCATGTACAACCCAGAGGTGCGTGACAGCAGGATCCAGCGACGGCGCGCGGGATGGAACTCCGAAGCCTTCGTCAGCCCAGCTCGGCGCATCATGGCTGAGTGGGCGGGCGATATCGAACCGCGTGTCATCGTCGAGCCACACGAAGAGATGCCTTTGCGGGGCGCCAGATTGGGCAAGTTTGATGACGTTGTCGGTCTTCTTGCCTAGCGCCTCGGTGAGATGTTCAAGTGCCTCATCACTACCGCTGGAGGATCCTCCGCTGCCCAGCATTGGGATGACTCGGTGAGAGTGCGAAGGATCGCTTTGGTGAGAGTTTCCGGATGCCCTTTCGACGCCAGCATCCAACAGCGGCCGATAGATAGGCGAAAGCGGACCCCGCCCGACCACGTGGAGTGCGGCTGCCTGACGCTCAAAACGAGTCTCACCTGTCGCTTCGAGTTGGGCAAATAGAGGGGGCAAGTTCTGCAACACCGCTTTCATACCGGGCTGGGTGTCGGAGAGAAACACTAGCCAGCAGTTCCGAAGCTCCACACTGGTGGCGGCCCCTGCCCGTGATGCGCTCAAGGCGTGGTGGGAGGACTTCTTCTTCCCGTTGGTGACGCGTGTCACCTCAACCGCGAGTTCCTTGCCTGCTGAGCGGTAGTCGACGCCACCTGTTGTGTCGGCGTGCTCGAGTCCGATCCCTAAGACAAACTCAATGATGCTCTTCGCATCTTTCTCGTTTGGGCGCTCCTTGTTCAAGGTCCGACCTTTCGTGTCCGGTGTCGCATCGAAACGGAGTCTTGCTCTATCCAACGGCAAGCGGGTAGAGCGTGCTTCCACCTATGGCTGATCGGGCCCGAATGCTTCGACTTGAATGCCGTGTAGGAGCTCTCGCGTGACGCCTCGCCAGCCGAATCTCTGCAAGAGGTCCAGCGCCGCGTCGGCGGCGAGTTCCCTATAGCTCGTGAGCCCCTCTTCCGGGGAGAGGAGAATCTCGTAGTCCCACGTATCATCGTTGTAGGCATAGGTGCCATGGAGCCCTGAGCGACTCCGATGCGCGGACACCAGAACGAAGCTTCGGATGTTGTGAAGCGCAAGTTCGATGGTGAGGTGCTCAGTTCCGAAATGTGCCCGTTGGAGGCGGCCGGCGAACTCAATCGCTTCAGTGAAATTGAGTAGCGGCAGCCAAATTGGAAGATAGCCGCTGATCTGCTGACTATCGTCGAGGACGCCGGCGGAGTCTGGCCCGGATTTTTCAATGTAGCGGCAGTCGAAGAACTGGCCGCTTTCGAAGAACTGCCAAGTCTCCGGATGCATGCTGGTGATTTGCTCGCCAACCCAGTCTCGTCCAGATGTCGGGTGTTGCACCCACGGGAACGGCCAGCCGCGTTTGCGGACGGTGGCGCTTTGGACCGTCGAAAGCAACTCGCTGAATCGGATCCGCCGTGCTTCAAACGCTTCTGGCCGGATGGTGGTGACTAGCTGCGGCAGAGTCGGATCCAGGTGCAAGCCGTCGTTGCGCGCGCGGAGCACCTGGGCCGTGAATTGCTCGCGTGCCGCGGTCGCCTTCGATTGGCCAGGTCCGAGGCCCGCTCGTTGCGCGGTCTCGAGGAAGCGTGCAAGCTGTTTCTCGGTGGCCAGAGTAATCACTTCCCTCAACTCGTTCTGCGTGAGCGCCGCGGAGCTCTCGGGCTTCGCCATAGAGCGGGTATAGAGCTGTTTCGCGACAATGCGCTGGGGATAGTCCTTCTTACTGAGGATAGGAATCTCGGAGAATTCAGCTACCTCTACGATCGCAACTAAGCGGCCGTTCGGAAGCTGCCCCTGACCGAGCTGAATCGTGACCGGCGGGTCAGCATAAGCATTGATCTGGTCCGAAACGTCGTCGAACGACAGCCACTGTCGGAGCTGCTCATCCGTCAGTCCGGTTGCGGGTGCGTCGACACCGTCCTCGCTGAGGCCGATGATGACGTGCCCACCGTCTCGTTGGTTCGCGAGGGCAAGGACCGCACGTGCGACGTTCGCAAGGAACACGCGATCCGTGCGGTCGCCAACGCTCTTGAACTCGACACCGCGTTGTTCGTACCCGACTTCGATGATCGCTGCGAGCTGTTCATCGTTGAGCATACTCCTCCTCCACGCGACGCCGCATGAGTCCCTCTCCCGACCAACTGCCTTTCGCATCTGCATCTCAGCTTATCGGGAGCCGCGCCGTCGGATGCGTGCACGTGGACCCGCGACGAGTGGGTCTCAACCGAATCTCGGCGTAATCCAGCCGATGATTGACTCACCTACACCAGCGCTTGCTTCAGATTTGCCTCGAGTTTGGTGCCGTGCCTCAGAGTGAATCGCTGTTTAGCGCCCGTGTGTGTGACTCCTTCCAGCCGCGCGAAGAGGGCGCGATGATGGTCGTCGACGTCGAACCGCACGACACCGCTGCCACCCTTCGATAGTCGCTCGTAGTCGCCAGGCATGGCGAGAAGGACGGTTCTCAAATCCTCGACTGAATAGGCCTCGTTCTGAATGACGAACAGATGCACTAGCGACTGGTATGACGCTCCGGCGAGCCGCAGTGCTTGGATGCGCGGCAAGTCGAGCTGCTCACACTTTTCGGCGAGTACGTTCGCGACTACGGTTGCGTTCGCTGAGGATGCTCCTACGAGCAGTGAGTCAAGCTTCGCGATGAGCGCCTTCCGTGTCACGTTTGAGATGGCTTCGCTCTTGAGCGCAGCAGCAAGTTGATGAGGTGGCATGGTAGATACGTCCGCGAATTCGCCGAAGTTCTTGGACGCCACGATCGCCGACTCGAGGTCGTCCCAGCGCGAGAAAAGGTTTGCGGAGAACGTTTCCGGCTCATCAGCCAACAGGCCCTCGGTGAGGAGAAGTCCGACTAAGTAGGCGTCGTCGGGCGTGACATGCGTGATCGGGAGTGTCCCTGGTGCGATGGAGGCCACGAGAGTCACTCGCGTATCAGGCGCGAGAATCACGTCACGAGCGGCAAGGAGGTCAACTGCCAACGCAATTCGCTCCGGTTTCGGTGTCACGTCCGAGATTGTGATGCGCCCATGATTCATGAGGAATCCACCAAGTGCCTCATCTACACCGTACGCAGCAATGTAGCGCTGGACGTTCTCGAAAGCAGGGTCCGTGCGGTTGTTCGTGACAAGCGTGGCCCATGCTTCGAGAGCCACGCTCGCGAGATCCGCGATCCTGCATGCGTCAGAGGTGCTTTCGACGAAATCGTCAAGATGGGAGAGTGTCGGCGCATTCGCTATCTCGTTCAAGACAACATTGAATTTCGCCGGATCCGTGATGGGTAGCCGCGGCGAGGCGAGTTCGGGGAGCGCCTGAAGGTAGCTGTCGAGATTATCAAGCATGTGCTCATACACAGGACGTGTCCCCGGCTGCCCGCTCAGCATATCGAGTGCGACTTCGTCAGCGCCGCCCAGAGTACGGAGGTTGGCGGTGGTTACGGGGTAGATGCTGAGCTCCGTTGCGGCAGACAAAGCGTGCTCGTTGAGCAGTGTTAGGTCCTGGACTGTCGCTCCGGCCGCGGCTAGGGTCGCCATCACGACAGTTGCGCGCTCCGAGCTGGGCGGCGCGATAACAGCAGTCAGTTCGCTGTAGTGCTCAGTCAGGTACCTGCCGACGTCAGGATCGAGGTCGTCGCGCTCGCCTGCACCAATTGCGCCAAGGAGTGCGTCGATCAGTCGCAGCCGGCTGACAGGCGGGAGCTGCGCATCCGTCGTAATGAATCGAAGCGCCCTCTCCCACTTGGGTGCCATCATCGCCGCGAGTGCGGTCGCTTGATTGAGGTCTGTGCGCTGGAAGAAGCGATCCACGAACTCCTGCTCAAGAGGGCTCCACCTCGTCGCAAGATGATCCGCGACTCGCTGCGCGGCTCGCGGGCGGTCCGTGAGTAGATACGCAACTATGTCGAGGTTATAGATGCTCAGATCGTCGAAAAGGTCGGCGTTGTCATCGTTCGCCTGCTGTTCAGTGAGGATTTGTCCAATGGCGTCTTCATCGAGCTCGTACTCGAGGATTGGCGTGCCTGGCTCGATCGCACGCGATATGTATTCGGTAGCATCAGGGCCGACGACATTACCGTAGAACATCGAGGAGTATCGGGCGAAGTGGCGCGGCAAGTGCCCGTGGGCGATGAGGTCTCGGACCAGTTCCGTTGGGGCGTAAGTGTCAACGAGATTCGCGAAGCTGACGCGTGTCGGAGTCTCCTCAGCGCTGCTTTCCTTGGCCCCCTCCGCTGAAGTGGCCTTCGACTCATTTGAGGCTTCCCCGGGCTTGATCGCCACGGTCAGGTCCTGTCTTGAGCAGATCTGGGCCCAGGTATGGTGCCGGAGAAAGTCGATCTCGCCCTGGGCCGCCCCGATCTTGTCCCTGATGTCGTCGAGGTCAGCGTCCCGCCATGCGTCCGGGTCGATGGGCATCTCGATTAGACGCGCGAGCATCTGGCGGCCTATCCTCGCAGGTTGTGGCCTGTCGCGCCCGTGCGCGTCCTTGAAAATGAGACTCAAGGTGAGCGGCTCTCCTTCGGCGATTCGCTGCCAGCCCTTCAGGCTCGCGAGGTCGTCGTCAGTGATCGGGCTGGTGAATCGGACGCGCTCGGCGGCGACTCCTACTTGAGTCAGCTCAAGCAACTCAGCACGACGGGCATCGAGCCGTTGCCCGGCCAGTTCGAGGCGACCGTGAAGCGACTCGCCGTTCTCGAGCTGGGTGCGCAGCGATGTCAGTCTGTCGGTTTGGATCTCGAGGTTTGCACCGAGGAGCGCGAGCCAGCGTTCTGTGAGTTTGTCGAGTGGGCTGGTTTTGAGGCGGATCTTCTCGTAGGCATCGGGACTGGTGGCGCGCAGTAGGACGAGGGAGAACACGATGTCGTGGTTGATCTCAGGCATGACAGTGCGAGCAGACATCATCAGCCTGTCGAGATGTACCTCGAACTCATTGCGGATTGACAAGAGGGTTCTCATGTCTGCCACATGTCGTGCGGCCAGACGGACGAGCGCTGGTGAGATTCCTACTCCCTCTGCGGTTGAAGCAATGTGCGGCCGCATAATCTGCATCATGAGGTCGCGGGCGTTGTCTGCGGTAACGAACGGGACCATGGGGATGATTACATCGAAGTACTTCGCCCGATTGGCTTTATCGATCTCCAACAAGGGGACAGCAGTGGGAATGGCACCTTTCGGCTGGTCTCTGTCAGCCTTGCTCTTGGCCCCGAGGTGGCCCAGCACGCTGTCCCGGATCGCATAAACGAAGACGACACGTCGGCCGACCTGGCGAGAGCTGTTGACGAGGATGTTCAGCGCACGCAGTGTGTCGAATACGACGGTATCGTCGAACCTATCGACATCTTCGATCAGGACGACTCGCGCCTTGCTGATCTGGAAGAAGTACATGATCTCGTCGAGGTACTGATCGAAGTAGCTTGACGAGGTGGGTTCCAGGTTGACGGTCAACGAACCCGTTTTGAGTCCGGCTCGGAGCGCGTAATTGCCCGCAAGGCCCCACCATCCGGCAAGGGCGACGAGAACACCGGTGATGGTTGCACCTCCCCAGAACCACGGTACTAACCAGCCGACTTCCTCGAGGCGCTGGGTGATGGTTGGCTGCCAGCCGAGGAGGAGTGTCGTGATCCAGACCACCCCAACAACCGCCGCCGCGGTGATCGCAGCGAGTACACCCGTCTGCCATGCAGGTTTCGATGCTCGCGCGAATCTGGAGCGTGGTGTCTTCCCCGGAGGTAGCCTATAGAGAAGTTGCTTGACAAGTTCCTTCTGGATCCGGTTGGTCTTCTCTCTTTCCGCAGGATTCTGTGTCTGCGTTGGAGGCACCAGTTCGGGATCGAGCGTTGAAAGAGATAGCTCTACAATTCGCCGTCGCTGCCACCACCTACGCCCCAGAGCTTGTAGAACGCTTGATTTTCCCGAGCCGTAGGAGCCAGTGAGAGCGACGTTACGGGTGTCCGGGTGACGCAACGCTCGCTGAAGCAGATCCACGTACACTTCGTGATGCTCGGGATGGTATCGCGGAGCCAGACTCGTCAAAGGGATAGTGTTTCCGATTCGCGCCGGGCGACGTGGCTTGATCTGCTGTCGATCTATCTTCGCGGAGGTAAGCTGGCGCCGGTGATACCCGAGCCACCTCTGGACAGCGTTGCCTTCACCAGAAGAGGCCTTCGCGCTCCGGTTGCGCACCAAGCCATCCGGCACTTCCTGAGGCACTTCAGAACTCGCCTTCGCGATGGTCACCGTTCGGGTGCATCATCGGCAGACGCAACCGACCCTCGCTACTCGCGAACCCGGATGCGCGCGTGCGGGGCCGGGGGAACTCGGCGCGGGTGCTCATGATGCCTAGCGTATCCAAGGGACTCTGACAGAACGCAGCGGCTCGCCGGGGTGGAAAACGGTCACTCGGTAGGGCGCGCCTGCTTCCCAACAGGGTGCGCTGTTCAGAGGTCGGCTGGCGGCGGCCGCGCAAACGTAGTGCTGTGATCAAGGGAACGGCATCCGAGGTAACGCTCCGCAAGAGTCGTCGCGAGACGCCGTGCCGCTCTCATCTCCGGCTGTCGGCATGCGAGCCGAGCGCGTACGCGGTGGACGATACGGACACCAAACGCACCAGCAAGTTCACTCGCCGAGGAGAGCCAAATTCGCCCTATTTCACAAGCAATAGAGAGGCACATGTAAAGACCCCTAGGGCAACCTTCTCCCGACGAGCGCTGCAAGTCCGCGTGCCACCGGAGAGGCATTCGATCTTCCTACGCGAGGCCGCCTGTCGAGAGGGCACAAAGAGCCCCAGCTCTCCGTCATTGCGCGAGCAAAGGACTAGGAGGGAACCAGTGAAATGCCCACCGACGGACATGACGGAACCTCTACGAAAATTGCTCTTCATCGGGGTTCTTCTGTCGAGCTGACAGTGTTCTGGTGCAGGACATAGGAATAGGGTGTCGCACGACATCGGAATAACCTGTCGCACGTCATCGGCATACACGTTCAGGCTGAGGCATGAGTAAACAGCGCCTCGTGATCACCGCCGTTCTTGCCGGCCAAACGCAGTCAGACGTCGCCCGCCGATACGGTGTCTCGCAAGGGTGGATCTCGAAACTCATGACCCGCTGGCGTCTCGAGGGAGACGCCGCATTCGAGCCACGATCCCGTCGCCCTACGACCAGCCCCGCCGCATCACCACCGTCATCGTGCTGAACACCTTCGCCCGCATCAGCGCATCACGATCACTGGACTATCCAGGTTTCATTCCGCTACCACAGCTCTCGCCGACGCCGGAGAGCTAGTTGCCCGCGCCCGCATGCGGTGCGGGCCGCACTAGAAACGAACCTGTTCTGTATCGATAGGCTATCCCCCTGGAATTGTTCTACAGCCTCCTAGCGCAGCATCAACCCCTGGTTGGCATCGCTCACCTCGGTGAGACTCGTAGCGTTGATGGCATGTGTCCACCAGATGAGTTCGTGAGCGACATCGATGACGCGAACGTCGTCAGGATCCGGGCACGCGGTCTGTCGAAGTCATATGGCAGCACTGTCGCTCTCGACAATGCGCATCTCCAGATTCGGGATGGCGAGTCGGTGGCCATCATGGGTCCATCCGGCTCCGGAAAGACAACGTTGCTACATATCTTGGCGGGCATCATCCGACCTGACGCGGGCGAGGTGATACTGCGCACTGACACGGGCACGAGCGACATCGCGAGTTTGAGTGATCCGGCACGCTCAGCGCTGCGACTAGTCGAATTCGGCTTCGTCTTTCAGCAGGGCTTGCTCATTCCCGAGCTGACCGCTCTGGAAAACGTCGCTTTGCCATTGCTGCTTCGGCGTGTACCTCGATACGAGGCGCAGGAGCGGGCTGCTGCTTTGCTCGACGAACTCGGCTTGCACGGTATGGGATCCCGTCGTATCGGCCAGCTCTCGGGCGGTCAGGCACAACGGGTCGCGATCGCCCGGGCCTGTGTGACAGGTGCGCGGGTGATCTTCGGGGACGAACCGACCGGAGCGCTGGATTCCAAGACCGCCCACGACGTACTTACAGCTCTGATGGACTCCACAGTCGGTCAGGGAAAATCTCTGGTCGTCGTCACCCACGACGAGGCGGTGGCAGAGCGGTGCTCACGGATCGTACGCCTGCGGGATGGGTGCATGCTCGACACTGAGATCGGGTCCGGGCGATGAGGTCGCATGCGCTGTGGTTGCTGGTGCGGCCGTCGCGTTCGGACCTGTCGATGTCGCTGTTGCCAGTGATCGCGTTCGCGGCACTCGGGACGATCGTTTTCGTTGTTGCGGCGTTGGCGCAGGTCTTCTGGTCGGTTCCGGATGACGGCTCCGACGGCTACCGAATTCTCGCCGTAGCGCTGCTCGCGGTGCTCCTCGTCCCGGTGACCACGCTCGGATCGTCTGCGGCGCGGCTGTCTGCCCGCCGCCGCGACGAGCGGCTGGCGACCGTGCGACTGCTGGGCGCTACAGCTGCGTGGGTGCGCGGCGTCGCCTTGGTTGAGGCCTCGATGCTCGCTGCGGCCGGAGTGCTGCTCGGCGTGCTCGGCTATGCGCTGGTGACACCGTTGCTGTCGTTGTTAATCGTTGCAGGCAAGGGGGTGTCTCTGGATGCGGTGTGGCTTCCTCCCCTGATGCTGCCTGCGCTCGGCATCTCCGTAATCGTAGTCGCGGTTATCAGCGCGGTGTCCGGGCTGCGTCAGGTCGTGATTTCGCCCCTAGGTGTGCGCGCGCGTACAGATGCGCCGAGACTGCACTGGTTGCGTTTGGTGGTCAGCGCTGTCGTAGTTGTCGCCGCAATCGTGATCCTGCAACTGACGTCGGTGAGCTGGGGGGCGATCGGGATCACCGCCGCGATCATCGTCGTGCTCATCGCGGTGATGGCAGCGCAAAACGTCGCGGGCCCATTCGTAGTCGGCGTGCTCGCACGCCGCAAGCTCGCCGTCGCATCCAACGCCGGAGAACTGATCGCCGCGCGCGGCCTCCTCGAATCGCCGAAGTCAGCATGGCGGCAAGTGTCCGGAGTCGCGCTGACCAGTTTCGTCGTGGTACCCGCGGGCGCGGTCCTCGGATTCCTGCATACGGTGGAGAACAGCGTCACCGAGCTCAGTGCCGGCCAGGTGCTGTTTTTCGGCGATATCCGCACCATCGTGCTCGCCGCCGTCGCCGTCGCATTTCTACTTGTTGCGTGCTCGGTCGGAATCGTGCAGACCGCCGCAGTGCTGGAACGTCGTGATCTCTACGTCAGCTTGGACCGGATTGGGATGTCTCTCGCCGTCATGCAGGCATCCCGGCGGATCGCGGTGATGCTGCCGTTGAAGGTTGCGGCAGTCGGATCGTCCGTGCTGGCATTCGCGCTAGTCATCCCGGTCGTCGCGGTTGCGCTATTCACTTCGCCGTTGTTCGTCCTCGCGATCGTGGTCAGCATCGTCGCCGGTGTCTGGCTGGTGCGCCTCGGGCTGACCACGACCACACCGGTGCTGCGGGGCGTGCTCGCCCACCCCGATCGCGTCATGTAGTCGCCGTCGGGGTGCAGGAGATCAACCCCTGGTTGGCCGACGCGGACACCGCTCTCTTCGTAGCGTGGAAACACACCACCGAAAAAGGAGAACTGTTGTGGCGATCGAAGTACAGGGCCTGAGCAAGAAATATGGAGACACGTTCGCGGTCAACAACGTGTCTTTCCGCGTGGAGCCCGGCCAGGTCACCGGCTTCCTCGGCCCGAACGGCGCTGGGAAGTCCACCACGATGCGCGCCATCGTCGGCCTCGACCGGCCGACCTCCGGGCGGGCGTTGATCGACGGAAAGCGTTATGCGGAGCATCCCGCACCACTACATCGGGTCGGAGCACTCCTCGATGCGAAAGCCGCCCACCCAGCGCGCACCGCTGCGAACTACCTCGTTTCCATTGCGGCGACGCATCACATCCCTCGCAGCCGAGTGGACGAGGTTCTGGATGCGACCGGCCTCACCACGGTCGCGGATAAGAAGGTCGGCGGCTTCTCCCTCGGCATGGGCCAAAGGTTGGGGATCGCGGCCGCCCTGCTCGGCAATCCCGACACATTGATACTGGATGAACCCGTGAACGGACTCGACCCGGAAGGGGTCACCTGGGTACGCAATCTCCTCGGTCGCCTCGCCAGCGAGGGGCGCACAGTGTTCCTCTCCTCACACCTGCTGACCGAACTGGCTTTGATCGCCGATCACGTCATCATCATCGGCCGAGGACAGATCATTGCTGACTCCCCGTTCAGCGAGCTCACCGCAGGACCCGAATCGCGGGTTCGGGTTCGCACCCCGAGAGCGCATGAGTTCTCCCGACTCATCGCCGCCCAAGATGTCACGGTCACGTCCGCCGAACGCGACATTCTCGAGATCACCGGGGTGCCCGTCGAGACACTCGCGAAGGTGGCGCATGATGCCAACATCCTCCTCTACGAACTCACCCCGATCAGAGACTCGCTCGAAGATGTCTACAACAAGATCACCCGCGAAGCGGTCGAGTACGTTTCCACTCCATCCAAATGACAACGCCAGCGGCCGAGAAGGAGCCCGCCCTCATGACATCTGACACCTCCACCCGCCCCGCCGACCTGCTCGGCGCGATCCGATCTGAGTGGGTCAAATTCCGCGGCCTGACTTCCAACAGGGTGCTCACCATCTTCGTCTTTGCCCTCATCCTCGCCAACGCGATCCTGATGCCTGTTGCCTACGTCTTCCGCGACCGCGGTTCGCCGCAAGCCGACTACGATGCCTACCCGGGAATGATCATCGACAAGACCGGCTACATTGGCCTTGCCCTCGCGATCCTCGCCGCCCTTCTTGTCACCAACGAGTACCGCTCCGGCCAAATCAAGACCACCCTTCTCTCGCTTCCCCGTCGCACCCCAGTACTAATCGCGAAGGCGGCAGTGATCGCCAGCGTCTCCTTCATCATCGGCGTTCTCAGCGCCGGCATCGGCTTCGCCCTTGCGCCCGCGCTTCTTGCGAGTGGTGGATACCGTTACGAGTTCGGCATCGGGGACGGCCTTCGACTCATCATCGGCTCGGGCCTCTACCTAGCCACGCTAAGCCTGATCGGCATCGCCCTCGGAGTGCTCATCCGCAACGTCGTCGCCAGCGTCCTAGCCGTCATTGCCGTGCTGATACTGGTACCCATCGTTCCGCAGATCTTCTCTGAGTACGGAGGCGAAATTACGCGGTTCTTCCCCATCCAAGCGGGCTCGCTCCTTCTCGCCCAGCCTGCCGTCGTCGGCCCCTTAGCGCCTTGGGCCGGGTACCTCATCCTCCTAGCCTGGTCTCTCCTCCTGCTCGCGATCGCCGCAGTCGCACTCAAGCGACGAGACGCCTGAACTTCCACGGCGCAAACGGCGACACTTCGACCTACCGTGTCACACAACGATCTTCACGCACGGCCGAGGACAATGGGCACTGACCCACGACAGGATGATCCACGATGACCATGACAGGTAGTACAGCACTGCTGGATGCCGCCGACTTGGGCCGGAAGCCGTGGCCACCCATGAGGTGGCTGGCCCAGCATCCGCGCATCGTGGACTGGATGGTGGTTCTGGCTTGCACCGGACTTCAACGAGTCGCGCTCCTGTTTGCCGGAGACCCGAGCAACTGGATGGCATACTTGGCCCTCGGTGCGACATCCATCGCTCTGTTCTGGCGGCGGCGCTATCCGTTCATCGTCTTGACCGCGGTCGTCATCGCGAGCACGGTCGGCGCGCTTCTTCACCCGGAGCTCGGCGTCCAAACCCTCCCCTTCAGCTTTGCGCTGTATACCGTCGCGTCCCGGCAGCCAATCGCCAGAGCCGCCCTCGGCTACGGGATCGGAGTCGGCATCCCGGTCATCGGCGCCGTGGCTCAACTCCTTGTAAGTGGTTCCACGTTCTCACCGACCGTGCTCGCCCCCTACGCCCTCCTTGCCCTCCTGCTCGGTCTGATCGTCCAGAACCGGCAACAGCGACGCGAGGCGCTCACCGAACTCGTCAATCAACGAGTCGACGCCGCCCGCGCGACCGAACGAACCCGTATCAGCGCGGAGATGCATGATGTTGTCGCACACTCCCTTTCTGTCATGATCGCCCTCGCCGACGGAGCATCAACCGGCTGGAAGAAGTACCCCGAACGCTCAGCGAAAGCTCTTGAAAACCTCTCAACGGTCGGCCGCGCCGCACTCTTCGACATGCAACGCATCCTGCACTTGCTCCGCGATGCAGACACAACCCTCGACGAAACGCTCCACGCTTCCGGGCACAACATCCCCACGCTGGAAGACCTGATCGAGGTATTCCGCAGCGCCGGCCTGCCTGTGACCCTCGCCAAGAGCGGCGCGCCGATCCCCGACGACCCGGCGCTCACGATGACCGTCTACCGAATCGTGCAAGAAGCACTTACCAATGCCCTCCGCTACGCCACCGGAGCCACGCTCGTCGCCGCCTCTATCAGCCATCACGCCCAGCTGATCGAGATCACCGTCACCGACAACGGCCTCAGCAACCGCCATCGCGAACCGAACCTCGGCACCGGCCGAGGACTCATCGGGATTCAGCAGCGCGCAGCAGCCTACCTCGGCGACAGCCAAGCAGCGCCGCTACCGAACGGCGGATGGCGAACTCGGGCGACGCTCCACCCGTCCGCACCACCCAGGAACGCGTCGTGAGCAAGATCACTGCTATCCGAGTACTCGTCGTCGATGATCAGCCATTGGTTCGCATGGGTCACGCACTCGTGCTGGACACAGCAGAGGACATTACGGTCGTCGGGGAAGCCGCAACGGGCGAAGCAGCCATCACGCAGACGGCCAAGCTTTCCCCAGACGTGGTGCTCATGGACATCCGAATGCCCGGCATCGGAGGCGTCGATGCCACCCGGATCATCACCGGGCCTCCATCTCGACCCCGTGTGCTCGTGCTCACCACCTTCGACCTCGACGAATACGCCTTCGGTGCACTCGAGGCAGGAGCCAGCGGCTTCTTGCTCAAGAGCTCCACCCCCGAGCAGCTTCTCGCGGCCGTGCGCACCGTCGCATCCGGCGAAGCCGTTGTCGGACCGCGCATCACCCGCCGCCTGATTGATCACTACACCGGCCGCGGCCCGGCCCCAACCTCCCGGGATACTGCCACTCGGCCCCCGGAACTCGCCGCCCTCAGCCCCCGCGAGTACGACATTTTCCTCACCATCGCCGAAGGGCATTCCAACCCCGAGGTCTGCGCGAAGTTGAATCTCTCACCTGCCACGGTCAAGACCCACATCAACAGGATCTTCAGCAAACTAGGCCTCCGCGATCGCGTGCAGGCGGTGATCCTCGCGTACACGCTCGGCGTCACCGAGAGACGCTGACCCCAACTCCGGCTGAAGCCCGCGGCGTCTTGACCATGTGGCGGTAGAAATGCGTCGACCGCTTGAATTTGTCGAGACCTCGCCCGCATACACGCTGTTGGAGCATCCGTCGCCCTTCAGAGATGGCTTTCGAAAGCCTTAGTTTGCCGGTACGAGACTCTGTTGGCGCGCGAACGTGCGGTATGTCTCATTGGTCTCAAGTAATTGATGATGTGTGCCTTTGTCTTCGACGCCTCCGTCGCGAAGCACAAAAATAACATCACTGTCGATGATCGTGGAGAGGCGGTGCGCAACCACGATGAGAGTACGGTCTCTGGCCGCCGTTGAGACCGCGGCTCGGAGCATAGTCTCATTGTCACTGTCCATTTGTGACGTCGATTCGTCAAGCAGCAGTATGGGACGGTCTGCCAACAGAACTCGAGCAATCGCTAGACGTTGTCTTTCACCGCCAGACAGATCAGAGCCCTCGTCCGCGAGATTGAGGTCTAAACCGTTCCCTCTGGTGAGAAGATTCGTGAGATTAACACTGGCGAGAACTTCAGTGCAATCAGCGGTCGTCGCACCGAGGGTGCCAAGGGTGAGATTGTCACGGAGCGTTCCAGCGATTATTGGAGCATCTTGCTCGACAAGGCCAATATAGGCGCGTAGAACCTCTCGAGGCGTCGATCGACTCGCCATGTTGAAGATCTTGATTTCACCTTCGTCGGGATCGTAAAAACGAGAGATCAATGCAAGCAGGGTGGATTTCCCTGCTCCTGATGGTCCGACGATTCCGACCTTTGCCCCGTGGGGTACTGCAAAGCTCATATCGCGTAGGGCGATGTGATCGCTACTGCGAATGGCATCTTGCTCGTTCCCGGGTTGGCTGTATTGAAATGTCACCCCCCTGAACTCGATTGCCAAGGGAGCAGGCGAAGTCGAAGGGGCTTCTGCTTGAGTCGTGAACAGCGAAGTGGCAGGCGGAGAATGCAACGGCTCAATATCAGGCAGTGTTTCCACTTCTTGTAGGCGCGACATAGAGGCAAGGGCTTGCGCCAAGGACGTAGCTGCAGCGATAGCCTGCCCGATTGGTGACAGCAGCAGGAACAGATACATAATGAATGCGATCAACTGCGCGACCGTCATTGCGCCAGTTGACACCTGATATCCACCGAATCCGAGAACGGATGCCAGTGAAGCCTGCAGCACCACCCCCGACAGAGGTGTAGTCATAGCCGAGATACGAGCAAATCGAAGTCCCGACCGCCAAGCTGAATCGACCCCTTGCTCGATGCTCTCTACTGCATGCTGTTGCGCATTCAGGGAGCGAATCGTCTTGAGAGCTCGCAGGTATTTGTCAGTGGAGCTCGCCACTTGACTGATGGACTCCTGGGCTCGTACGGATGACCGTCTGAGCCGACCTGACATTCCCACGAGAACACCGATCGCAAGCGCGACAACGCTGAGAGTGATGCCCAGCAGGGACGGACTAACGAACGCCATCGCGATAACGGCACCGACGAACATGATCGTGCCGCCCACCAGTTGGGTGGTGCTTTGCGTCAACGCCGTCTTTAGAATGGCGGTGTCCGTTGTGGCGCGCGAGACTAGGTCCGCCTTGCGGAACCGTCGTAGGTCAGTGAACGACAACGAGAATATCTTACGGATGAGAGACTTGCGGACGCTTCTCACCACCCCTTCGCCTAGTACTAGCAGCGCGTAACTCTGGAAGCCGGAAACAATCGCGGCCGCCCCCACCAGAGCTAAAAGCAGCCCGAGTGTCGGAGTGATGTTCACACTCTTCTCGAGGTCAGTGACGATCGCTGAAACAAGCAGTGGCTGCGCCAGGCTGAGGGCTGACCCTACGACGCTGAGAACGATGGACCAGACGACGAGCACCCGGTGTTTCTTCAGATGCGAGAGAAGAGCTCGAAGGTTTCCCCTGTTCGGACGCTTCTGAGAGGGCCCTGGTTCGACATTCTTGGTCATGGTGTCCGTCCCCGTGAAGCGACGGTAATCATCGATTCAAAGACATCACCCAGTCCAATCGGCTCACCGATCGGCTGCCCGTCAACAGCGACCCAGGCGTGGGCGCGAAATGGTTGGGTGCATGCGCCGGTGTGCCATTCGGGCCACGTGCCCTGGGAACGACAAAAGAGGGCGGTCGCGATGGATCGGTCTAGGCACCAACGTCCCGCACATCTCGCGCTGATCGAAATCACAACAGTGCGCGCTCGGAGGGTCTCTTCGACTCCCGCCGGTGTTGTTCTGTTGCTAAGGCGTTTCATCGCAGACTCTAAATGACGTGGTTTGAGCGCAGCCAGGCCTCGGGCACACGCAACAGCTACGATCGCTCGAAGCCGCTCGGTACCGCGAATGTGTGCTGCAGGAAGCGGGGCTACCACTGAGTCACTCATGGGCTATCGACCCGATGGCACGGAATTCACTGGCCATTCTGCGCACGTCACGCTCCACATCCAAGGCTTCTACTGGGTATTGTTTTTGGAGATCGGTGATGATTCGATCAAGTTCGTGCCCGTCTGCCAACCGATTGATGACTGTCATCGCTAGAGCGTTGAGTTGCCAGTACTCCCCTTCCTTGAGGTCAAGGAGGACTCCGCTGTCGGTGCTACCTGTCAGGCGGAACCTTTTGTTGAGTTGCCGCGTCATACCGTTGCTCCCAATCGTTGATTTTGCGTTGCATCAGGCTGGACGGTTGCACGCCGAAGCCATATTTCGGCGGCAAGGGTCGGATCGATAAATCTGAAAGGGCGCGTGTCAGGATGTATCGCTCCTAGGAAGCCTGTAAACACAGCCGGGTTGATCATCTTCGCTCGTGCCAGCGCGGAGTCCTCGAAAGCGCGCGCCATCGAATCACGATTCGCCGCCACGCCGGCATAAGCCTCGGCGCTGTAGTCACCCTTGGAGCGTCGGCCAAGAACCGCTGCGGGCACCAACCCGGTCGCCGCAGCGTGGAGCACAGGTTTGTACCTCCCAGCTTGGACACGGTCTTCGAAGCGCACGCGAAAAGCAAGATCGATGATTTGGTCGTCAAGATATGGCGACTCGTACTTGACTCCCTCAAGCTGCATCAGTTGAGACATTCGACGCACGAGGTTCCCATCTGCAATGACCAGCCTGAGCATCTCGAAATCGACAGCCGAATCAGCACTCGCCGAGTGGATCGCCGCCGCCTCCTCGAGCAACTTGCGAGCAGAATCGAGCGTCGATGTCAGAGCCCAATCCGGCATTCGCGATTCCGGCTCCCATTGGAGGTGCGGGCCCATCGTGCTCGGCATCGAGAGGCTTGTGGCTGCACGCCTCGCCCACCTCCGCCAGGATGGCGATCCCGTAAGACCGATGAAACTCTCGGCGATTCCCCACCGCCCCATGGCCCTCGCCCTCTGGATTGCTCCCCTTGAGGCCCCTGGCGCCGACCGGAACAGCGCATGCAAGTGGGCGAAAGATGGCGAGAACAATTCATCACCGCCCAGACCATTGATGTGGGTGGTGGCCCCGTGCGAACGAACCAGCCGTGCAAGATTCCTCGTGGTGGCGACAGTCCTGAGCGCCGGGTACGGCTCGCTGAGGTCGTTGTCGGAGACTGTGTCCCAGCCCTCGTACCATGGGACCGCGTCGGCGGCATCGACAACTAGGTGAGTTGCGCGCGGCAAATGCCGGTGCGCGATCCCCGCCCAATGGGCATCGTCGTTGGTCACATCGCGGGCGGCCTGCCGGACCGTGAGCAGGTCATCTGCATTATCATGAGCGAAGAAAGCAAGTGTCGTCGAATCCATGCCGCCCGATAGATCAGAACTAATCCGGCGTCCTGGTCTAATCCTTGCGGAGACTGCACGAGACAGAGCAGTCTTGAGTAGCGGTGCGATCTCGGAAAGAGGTTGTTTCTCGGCCGGAACTTCCCATCTGCGTTCAATCGATTGTTGACCGTTCGCACGGATCCTGAGGGCATGAGTCGAGGGCACCCCCTCGATTGCTTGCCATGCCGGGATCTCTGAATATGGCCATGGCTTTCGCGGTGCGAGAAGTAGCAGCGGAAGGTGATCCTCTTGCAGAGAACTCCCGATCGCACGCCGCAGGATGTCCGCCTTGTTCGATGCAACCGTGTATCCCGTTCGGGTTGTATAAACGAACTGATGTGTTGTCGAGAGGGTTCCGTTCACACGGAACTGGTCGCCAATCATCAAGAATGTTAGATAGGCGCCAGCGATTCGCTCGTAAAGCGAGTTGGCATCGCTGAACTGGCGGATTCTGCGGGCCTCTGCGGCCAATTGATCTGCGGTGACGTCAGCAGATCCAAGCAGCACTAGCATGCCTGTGGCCGTCGGTGCGACGTGCTCTTCTTCATCGGTCCAGGCTCCACGTATCCACGGTCGCCCCGAGGGGTGCGTGATACTGCGCATCGAGCCAGTAGGTAGACCCCAGGAGCTGTCTGCTCTATCACTCGACACGTCCGGAAAGACGATCACATCCATCAGCGCTTCCTTCTCCCAGCAACGAACGAGGAGTGGCCGACGAAGCATTTGTCCCGCCGGCCACCTTGGTATTTCTTCATGCAGACGTGCGGTTCTGTCTTAGAACCACCATCCACCGAAGAAGTCGATCCAGTAGCCTCGGCTCGTGGCGTTGGTCAGCTTGCTGAACTCTCCGACCTTCACCATCGCCGGCGCTTCGTATGATGCCTTCGACATGATTTCCCTCCCTTCCTACGGTTGCTGCGTACGGCTACGACGGAACGTATTCGATAGCCGTTGATTCGAGCTCTTGCATTCTTGACGGTACGAGGGATTCCGTAGTGACTCGTCAACCCCTGGTTGGTACCAGAGTCTCAACCCCTGGTTGGTGGTTCTACCGATATGGACTCATATGCTCAGTTGGATGGGAACAGCACCGATAGGGACGGTCAGCATTGGCACCGACTTTGCACTCGCGCCAGTATTCCTCGCCGCCGATGGGCGCTAGTGCGAACTCAGTGCAGGTGACTTCTTCCGCCTCATTCTCGACTCTGATGAGGATTGCTTACCGAGTAGAAGCTGTGAAACACCCTCACCCACCTGATGCAGTTTGCCTTCGGAGAGCACAATGGAACCTCACCCCTGCGTTAGGACCATGGTGATTCTGAGCGACAGTACCGGTCGAACGGAGGCCCACGAGCTGACTAGCAGTCCGTGGCTGCTCCAACGTTGGATGTCCGCGCGTCCTCGTGTGCTCGACTGGATCGTCGCTGTCTCCTGCGGTGCCGTTCAGATCGCCACGCTCATGCTCAACGGTGCCAGCCTGGACTGGGCGATCTTCGTCATCATCGCCTTTACCTCGCTTGCACTCCTCTGGCGGCGAAGCTACCCACTCACTGTGCTCTTGGCCGTTGTTGCAATCAGTAGTGCAAGCTCATTACTCCACACCACGGTGAGCTATCAGAACGCACCATTCGTATTCGCCCTCTACGCTCTAGCCAGCATCCGGTCGTTCAAACCAGCAATCGCCGGTTACTTTTTGGGCGTTCTGATTCCCGCCTCCGCAGTAATTGTCCAAGGCATCACCACGCAAGCCACGGTCTCACCTGTACTTCTGGATCCATTCGCGTTGTTCGCACTGGCGATCGGCCTCGCTGTTCGAGGCCAGCGAGAACATCGCCAAGCACTAGTGGAACTCATCAATCAGCGGCTCGACACTGCTCGACTCACCGAACGCAACCGGATCACCGCCGACATGCACGACGTCGTTGCCCACTCGCTTTCGGTAATGATTGCACTTGCCAACGGTGCCTCCGCCGCCTGGCAGAAACACCCAGAGCGCGCCGCCGAAGCGCTCAGAGACCTCACCGAAGTAGGCCGAACCGCACAAATAGACATGCGCCGAATCCTTCAGATGATTCAAGAAGGCGATGCAGACTCGGCCGCAGACCTCTTGGAGTCGGGCCACAACCTGCCCAGCCTCGAAAACCTCGTCGAAACCTTCCGAGCGACCGGGCTTCCGGTGTCACTCACCATAAGAGGGGCACCGCTATCGTCGGATGTGACATTTGCGATGAGTGTCCATCGAATCGTGCAGGAAGGCCTCACAAATGCACTTCGCTATGCCGTCGACGCGACTCGTGTCGAGGTGACAATCACAGGAAGTGAACATCAGGTAGAGATCACCATTGTCGACAACGGACTCGCCGCGGCGACGGGACGCACCACTCGCGGCTCCGAACGTGGTCTTCTGGGCATCGCTGCACGGGCAAGAACCTACAATGGGATCAGCACAGCCGAGGCACTTCGAACTGGTGGTTGGCGCGTCGCCGTTGTTCTGGAGAAACCTCACCAAGGGCAGGAATCCAACGAATGACCCCCATGTCCGATACCTGTATCCGCGTGCTCGTGGTCGACGATCAACCGCTGGTCAGGAAAGGTAACTCTCTGGTTCTGGAGACGACGGAGGACATCATCGTCGTTGCTGAAGCCGAAAATGGTGAGCAGGCCGTGGCAGCCGCTGCGGAGCTGAACCCACAGGTCGTGCTCATGGACATTCGCATGCCCGGTATCGGTGGCATCGAAGCAACTCGCCTGATTACTCGTGCTAATCCCAACACTCGAGTGATCGTGCTGACAACATTCGATATCGACGAGTACGCGTTCGGAGGACTTGATGCGGGAGCAAGCGCATTTCTGCTCAAAAGTACCACCCCAGAACGCCTCACTCGAGCAGTCCGAACCGTTGCGGCAGGAGAAGCTGTTGTCGAGCCCCGCATCATCAAACGGCTCATCGAGGTTTATTCGAAACGGACTGCCTCAGTCGGACACCCTTCGCCGTTTCCGGTCGCCGATACCGCCAGCCTGTTGACCCCCAGAGAATTGGATGTACTGACCGCGATCGGTCAAGGACTGTCCAATTCGGAAATCTGCTCGCAACTCTATCTCTCCCCCGCAACCGTAAAAACCCACATCAACCGCGTATTCAGCAAGCTAAACCTGCGAGACCGAGCACAAGCGATCATTTATACCTACCGAAACGGGATCAGCGATTAAGCTCGTCCGGAACTGCTGACGATTTACTTGAATCGTGTGTTGGGGTTCTGAAGCCGCGAGCTATCATTCGGCTTTGAAGTCGTTTCTAGGCTCATTCCGGGTTTATTTTGTCCTAGTGATCGATGCCGAGTTCATCGAAGGGGACACCGTCGTCGAGCATGCTCCAAACGATGACGAGGAGCGTGTGTTGCAGCGCAGCGACGGCATGCAGGGCGCTGACACGAGTTAGAAGCAACGCTTTCTTGCCTGCTTTAGT
The DNA here is from genome assembly GCF_054957775.1 of Rhodoglobus galactosidasius. NCBI lineage: Bacteria > Bacillati > Actinomycetota > Actinomycetes > Micrococcales > Microbacteriaceae > Rhodoglobus > Rhodoglobus galactosidasius. The sequence goes on from NZ_JBQIAV010000013.1 coordinate 21,736, forward strand.
GATGGAGCATGAGGTCTAGACGGACTCGGTCAGTTGTGGTCTAAAGAGAAGGATCCCGCGAACTTTCGGCGGGCTATCTGCCGGGCTACGCTCCACCGGCACGGCCGTCACATCGCAGTAGCACGCAGAACACTGGCCATGAGCACCAGCGATGCGCCGGAACCGGCGCGGCGGAGACCCCGCTTATAAGCACTTGAGATACACGGAAGGGACCGCCCTGGCGGACGGTCCCTTCCGTGTATCTGTCGGGCTGACAAGATTTGAACTTACGACCCCTTGACCCCCAGGGACGTTCAGCAGTGCGGTTTCCTGTTGTTTGCTGCTGTTGAATCCCTTCACCTGCGGCCCATTGCACGCTGGTGTTGTACATGTTGTGCAATGACTGTGCAACGGCCCGAACCGTTGCACCCATTTCCTGCCGAGGGTCATTCAGAGAATGAATCCTCGTTCGCGTGCCGCGTCTACTATCGGCTGAACTGCGTCGCCGAGAATGGCGCGAACGCCATCAATCACCACCCGAACCGCGTGCGCTTGGAGCCCACCGCGGGGAGCCGAATTGCGAATTCTCTCGGCTAGATGGGCGACAATTTCCGATCCATACGCGGAGAGTGTTCCATCGGGAAAGCTCGGGGCACGGTACTGCTCTCCCAGCCCAATCCCACTGCCCCGGAAGATATCGATCGCGTCGGGAATTCGCGCCGCCAGGAAAGGCACGGTGTCAGCCCAACGCGCCAATTCTTCGGTCTCCGCCGATCTCGGCAGACCCGCAACCCGCGCCATCAAATGGTCGCGGAGCCAGAGATCCCATACCTCGGCACCTTCCGCGCCTGGGGAGCCAAGAAGATGGACCACCGCAGACGCGAACTGCGCCGCGTGCTCGCCGTTCGCTGCCAGAACCGATTCGTCGAGAAGCCGCTGCCGCTCAGACCCGCTAATTCCGGCGAAAGTCACTACCGATGCCGCGAGGTTATAGAACTGGCGACGCAGACCTCGATCGCCTAGGTTGTCGAGTCGGCCCCATTCGGCGATCAGGCCGTCAAGAAAGCCCGCCGCAAGCATTCGGTCATCGAACCGAGGATTGTAGAGAAAACTCCCCCACACCTGACCCGCTGACGCCTCTTCACCAAAAAGCGGCAACAAGTTCTCCTCCACAAAACTCGGGTCCGCAGCGAATAAAAAGTAGCTCAAATTGGCGAGTGCCGGACGGGTTGCGTCGAGCGTTTGAGGCGGCCCGTTCAACAACCCCAAAAACGCGAACCGTTCCCCGTCGTTCAGCCCGCTCCAGTTGTCTCGATTGTGCCGCCAGCGTCGATCAACTTCGACCGCCCAATACGTCGCTACCTCACCGGGCCACGAGTTGAGAGCGAGAGAGGACGGCTGTGAGTCGGGGCCGTGCTCAAAGTCGGCATTGTGAGTGGACCACAAAGAGTTGGCCAGTCGCCGCAGAGCAGCGGTTACCGGCGATTCGTCGCTCTCAACTTCCCTGCGAATCAGTGCCAAGAGGAACTGGCCGATCGGCCGCGCCGACTTCTCGGTCTCTACCTCAGATCCGACGAGACCGATTATCTCCTCGGCCTCGTCGCCCAACTCGGCGCGCTCCCATCCGCCGATGATCGCCCGCCGAAGCTGTGGTTTGCGCTCTCCAAGGTCTTCACGATCATTGACTATGTGCCAAAGGCTCATGCCCAAGCTGGGCCGAAGTTCCGCTACGCGGCGGACCACCGAGAGAGCGTCATCCCAATCGGGCTCGTCAAAGTTACGTTCTGAATAGTCGCGGTTGAGCAAGTCATCGAACGCTGCGCCTAGGTCAATTTCAGCATCTCTAATGAAGTCCTCTGGCTCGATCGGGAGGTGGCCTCCCCAAGTCCCGCTCGATGACCAGTGATCGAAATCCGGATTATCTCGAACACCGAACGTGGGGTTGGCGGCCTGAGCCGTTGCGAATTCGGCTGCTGCTTCATCCCAATCGGGGACAGATTGCACGAGCCAAGCAAGAAGGTTGAAGGTCGAGTAGGCGATATGCCGGTCCCGATCGGACATGTCCTCAGGGAAGTCCGGCCCGAGCAAAGCAACGGCGAGCAATTCGGCGCGTACGGGGGCACCGGCATTTGGTAGCGACTTCGCGATCAGTCGAAACGCCTCGTGCTTCTCGTCGCTGATGTAGAGAACGTCTCGATCAAGAATCCAACGAAGCTTCTCGTCGGCAGATCTAGCCCCGTCTTCCGCCAGGATGTGTAAGGCGAGCCGACGAAATAGTGGCCTTCCTTGCTTCCACCAGCGCTCGGGAAGATCGGGAATTGAGGGCAACTCCTTCTCTCCGAAGTCCCGCAGCGCATCGATTAGGGCGTCCAGGGCAGCGGGATAGCGGTCCTGCTCGTGCGGCTCGATCGCAGAACGGCCAAACCCAAGGGGATCAAAGCTGAGGTGACCTTGGTAGCCATTAAGAAGGTCGTACGCACCGTTGAGCGCATCTTCGAGGAGTGGCCCAAGGATCTGGTCGTCCTCGTCCGCTTCGCTGATTGCACGGCGGAGGTGCGCGCTCAAAGTGTGTTCGTCTGTGTGCCAGGCCACTTCGACGTCGGGCGGTGTTTCCCCGTCATCTTCTTGCAGGAACCAGTTCCTCTTAAGGGTGAGGAACGGGCGCAGCGCAGCACGGATTACCACTAGGGGCTCAACGCGAACGGTTGGCTCGTAAGGGATGAGCATGCCGAGATCGGGGGGCGCGGAGTGTCTATGAATAGAAGTCGCCAGCAGCGTTTTCCATCGTCTCCCCGCGAGCTCGTCCTCTGCCGACAGCCGCTCCGCGGCGAATGACGCCGCATTGACCAAGTTCGGGTGAAATCGCTGTCCAAGCCTTTGGACTGCTTGAAGAGCCGCCCCATGCTTGGCCGGGTCGGCAATAAAACTGCCGAACCAGTCAGCGAGCACCAAGGTTGACTTCTTCGCTGCTGCTCCGGTGAAGAGCGCCTTGAATCGGGGACGGCCTTCCGCCCACTGAAGCCAAGGAATCGTGTCGGCCACCGAGGTAAAATCCCTCGCCCCCTCGATGGTCCGCAGCCGCCGTACGACATAGTCACGGTCGACCGGCGTCATAGACGTGCCGCCCTCGACTATCTTGCGCATACGTGCGCGATGATCGAGTTGCCCCATACGCGCTCGGGAGTCCCAAGCTTGCAGCGCCGCGAGTAGAGCGGAATGATCCGTTGCTGTGCCGGGATAGCCAATCGAACGGATGCCGAGATGCCTCCATTTGGCATCCTCGGGCGCGTTGGTGAGAACATACCGCCGCGTCTTGGACGGAAGGCCAAGAGACAAGTACCGCATGATCGGATCGCTCAAGCTGTAGCCGATGAACACCACTGCAAACTTCTCGAACATCTTCTGGAGAAACCGTGTCGCCCATGCATCGTTGAGATATGCACGCCCAAAGTCGCGATCAGTCAACACAAGCTCTCTAGACGCTCGGACGACCGACCCGTGCAAGTGGACTACACCTGTGAACTTGTCGCCCATGGGCAAAGCGGGACCTATCCACCGATCATCGAATGGGACCGACTCGGTCAACGCGGCCGACGACAAATGATCGTCGAAGTTTGTAGTCACAACTCGCGCTGCCCCCATGGATGACGCTAGCCGCGCAATAGCGGTGTGAGTCGGGTTTGGTGCAGAGTCGGGGTGAGAGATGATCCTGTGAGCGTGCGCGTGGACGTCAAAGTTGGAGGGCATCGAGCCGATAAACAGGTCAATGTCGATGTCCTCATCGAACGGCACCCGCGCGTCGTCGGCCAGTTGGCGGGCAAGCTCCTTGAAGGACGGCAAATTGGAGGGATCGTCGATGGAAGCGCCCGCACCGATGAAAAACACCAGGCGCCGTTTCGCGTGGGCATCAACGATCTTCTCAGGAAGGTCCACGCCGTCCGTGATGAACACAATCTCCTCCGATCGGCAGAATGCTAAATATGGATCCAAGAGTATCGCTCAACACGATGATCGTTCGCGCTCCCCGGCACGACGAGTCCAATCCCTGCACAATGCTGTGCAGGTGTTTGCACCCGTTGGGTCGCGAACGCTGACGCAGCACTCCCCCGAATGGCGCGCGCGGCGTACGCTGATTTGAGTACCCTAGGGACGCCTACGTCTCGCCGCTCAGCGTGCTGCTGAGAGTGTTTGCGCGATCGCCAGCGGCCGCCCACACTGATTCGATTACTGAGCCCGCTGCACTCTAATGTCCTCGTATGCTTCACTGATGGAAACTTCATGGTGGAACGTAGCCGGAGCGCCGACGCCCGATGAATGGTCGGCATTGTTCGCGGGTCTCACACTCGTTGCTGCGGTCGTCGCCGCAGTGATCGCACTCGGACAACTGCGAGCGCACTTCGCCACGGAGCGAGCACGGAGCCGCCCGTATGTGATCGTCGACTTTGCTTTCAAATCAATTCTTATGCAAGTTGAAATCAAGAACATCGGGGTGACGGCCGCGAGCGATGTGATCCTGCGCGTCGATCCACCATTTGAGTCCGGCCTACGCGATCAGGCGGCTACCTTGAACGCAGTTTTCGCGGATCCTTCGCAAGTTTCGATGCTTGCCCCCGGCCGCCGAATCTTGTACACGTTCGATCGAGCACCCGATTACTACAAGGAGAAGCGACCGGAAAAGTACTCTGTGACGGCCACCTACTCTGATCTTCCGCAGCAGCACCGCCGACCGTGGCGTCGTTGGTGGCGGAAGGAAATTTTGCGATACACCGACACCTTCGTCCTTGACTTCCGACAGTGGAGTCAGGCCAGCACAGAGTCGGACTACGACAACATGAATTGGAACATCGCGTCACGCCAAGAGAAGCGGACAGAGCGCATCGCAAAGTCGTTGCAGTCGATCATGAACACCGCCAAGGCTCGTAGTGACGATCTTCTCGACGACCTGACTACGCGCGACGTAGTGCAACAAGACGAACTCACGAACGACTCGTCGATCCAACACCCAGTCGATGCGCCACAGCGCAAGCCGGAACCCGCATGATCTGCGTAATTCCGAGGCTTCTCATTGTCGGGCTGCGCCCCACCGGCACGGCCGTCACATCGCAGTAGCCCACAGCGACCGAGTTGCTCGCGGCAGCGATGCGCCGGAACCGGCGCGGCGGGGACCCCGCTTATAAGACCTCGGGATACACGGAAGGGACCGTCCTGGCGGACGGTCCCTTCCGTGTATCTGTCGGGCTGACAAGATTTGAACTTGCGACCCCTTGACCCCCAGTCAAGTGCGCTACCAAGCTGCGCCACAGCCCGTGACAACTCAAATAGCTTACCGTGGAAACGGAGTGCCCGCGTTCATATTGAGGCCCAAAACGGGCGCGGGAGCCAGATCAGGTCTGCGCGACACCAAACGCAGCGGCGAAGAACTCGCGTTCGTGCTCCGTGGAGGCCACGAAAGTGGTGAGCATCGCATCCCGAACCTGCGGGGTTGCATCTGCTGCGAGCGCCGTCACTACCGTGATGGCCTGCTCCGTGGCATCCGTGAACTCCTGATCGGCGTAGGTCGTCAGCCAGTCAGCGTAGGGGTGCTCGGCGTGCGCTAGCGGGTGCAGGCGCGAACCGACGTCGTGGTACACCCAGAAACACGGCAACAAGGCCGCAACGAGCACCGCATAGTCACCACGGGCAGCTGTTGCGAGCAAATGGTTGAGGTATGCCGTGGTTGTCGCACTGGGTGAAGCAGCGAACACCTCGCCCTCGGGAGACCACGACTCGTGCAACTGCAACTCCGTCACAATGCAGGCCTCAGCACTCGACGCCCAAAACGCTTGCTCCGCCGCTGTGGGAGCCAGCCGGGCGGCTTCGGCGAGCGCCCGCGCATAATCCCGCAGATAGAGCGCATCCTGAGCCAAATACCACACGAAGTCGGCACGGTCGAGGGAACCATCGCCGAGGGCACGCACAAAGTCGCCCCCATCAATCTGCGCCCGGATGCCCGCCACCTCAGCCCACCAGTGCTCCCGCACCTCAGCCGGCGTCGGCGCCGTCACCACACCCCCGCGCTGCCACAACCCCGCAAAATGGTTGATGGGACCATGCCCGCTCCCCACCTGCAACGCCGCACCGGCACGGATGCTCTCGCTCAACCACCGCTTCGACTCCCCTACAGCGGCAGCCCAATCACCCGTCGCCGCAATGCGAGTGGCTAGAGCGCTCGAGAGCGAACAGCCTGTTCCATGCGTGTTGCTGGTGTCTATGCGGATGCCGGCAAACTCAGTCACGACCGGGGCGTTCCCGGAACGGGCATCCACCAGCGCATCCGGAGCCTCCACCCCACTCAAGTGTCCGCCCTTGGCCAGCACCCGCACCCCGTAGGACGCAGACACCCGCGCGGCCTGCGCCAGCACCTCAGGCCAGGTCTCGGCGGCAGGTTCCGCGGCAATGATCGCCAGCTCCGGAATATTCGGAGTCACCAGGTCACACAACCGCACCAGCTCCCGCAGCGCCTGCTCAGCCTCCGCATCCAACAACCGGTCGCCGCTCGTCGCCACCATCACCGGATCAAGCACCACCAGGGGCGGCTGCACCTGCTCCAGCCACGAACGCACCACAGCAACCACCTCGGTGGTAGCGAGCATCCCGATCTTCACCGCATCGATCGCTATATCGTCACTGAGCGCATTAAGCTGCTCCCGCAAGAACTCGGCCGGAGGCACATGCACACCGCGCACCCCCAGCGTGTTCTGTGCCGTCAATGCCGTAATCGCCGCCATACCGTAGCCGCCATTGGCCGCAATCGACTTCAGGTCAGCCTGGATGCCCGCACCACCCGACGGATCACTACCGGCAATACTCAGAACGCGAGGCACCGCGGTCACCGTGGTCATTGGGGGCAGTGGTGGCGCTGTTGGCACCGTGGGCACACCGCGCGGTTCGAATGCTGCCCCGCTCATGCGTCTTCCCCTTCGCTCTCTCCCACAGGTTCGCCAGCCCAGGCTTCGGCGAGCGCCCGAACCGCTTCCCGCGGATCAGCCGCACCACAGATCGCCGACACCACCGCGGCGCCATCCGCACCCGATGCGCGCAGCAGGGGCAAGTCATCCACCCCGATGCCACCAATGGCGACTGTCGGCAGGGTGCTCATCGCAATGAGTGCCGCAATGCGTGTGTGCCCCAAAGCCTCAGGGGCATCGACCTTACTCGTTGTGGGGTGCAGGGCACCAATACCGACATAGTCGACACCCGCCGTGCGCACACCCGCCTCATAGAGTTGATCGCCGGTCGCAGCGCTCAGCCCGACAATCGCATCGAGGCCGACGAGCGCGCGCACCGCCGAAACGGGCAAATCTCCCTGACCCACATGCACGCCAGCAACCCGGGCACCCATCTCGCGGGCGGCCAGATACACATCGACCCGATCATTGACGAGCACCGGCACCGTCAGCCCCACCGCCGTGGACACCCGCAGCACCAGATCAAGAAAATCTCGGGCCGGCATGTCCTTCTCGCGCAACTGCACGATCGTCACTCCCCCGGCAACAGCCTCAGAGACGAGATCAACAAGGTCGTGTCCGGCAGCGTGTGCCTGGCCCGAGTCAGTCACCAGATAGGTAGAGAGGTCGAAGCTCTCGCGGTAGCCGGTCACAGAACCGCCGCTCATACGATCACCGCCCGCGCCGCAATGTCATCAACCGAGACTTCGTTCAGTGCATCGAGCAGGGCCACCGCAAAACTGCCGGGCAGTGCCGAACGCTCGGCCGCCAGATCCGCCGCCACCGTGTACACAGTCGTCGCAGCAACCGCAGCAGTCAGACTATCGGGGGTGACCGCAGCAAACGCCGCCATGAGCGCACCCAGCGCACAACCGCCACCCGTCACCCTCGTGAGCACCGGATGCCCGTTCGACAGCCGCACAACACTCTCGCCGTCCGTCACCACGTCAGTCGCTCCCGAGATGGCAACAGCACCACCGGATGCCCGAGCCAGGCTCTGCGCGGCGGCGAGCGCGTCATCCACACTGTTCGTACTGTCGACACCACGACCACCAGCACCGAGTTCGGCGAGCGCCATAATCTCCGAGGCATTGCCGCGCACGATCGACGGGCCAAGTTCGCGCAGTTGGTGGGCGAGAGGAGTGCGCACCGGCAGAGCACCGATCGCAACCGGGTCGAGCACCCACGGCGTTCCGGCAGCATTGGCAGCAGGGGCAGCTTCGAGGGCAGCGGCCCGCTGTTCAGCGCTGCAGGTGCCGAGGTTGATCAGCAGCCCAGAAGCGATACCGGCAAAAATGCCCGCCTCATCCGGAATATCGACCATCGCCGGAGCCGCACCCACCGCGAGCAGAGCGTTAGCGGTGAAGCCCACCACCACGCTATTGGTGATGCACTGAACGAGCGGCGACGACGATCTCACCGCCTCGAGCGCATCTTGAGTGGCAGTGAGTAGGTGTGGTGGCGTACGCGACATGCACGACATCCCTTCGCTAGTTCTAACTAGATCAGGTTCGACGGGTGTGATCTCAGCCCCGCAGGGCACCCCGTGTCACAAGTTGTTCCTCCACGATAGCGGGTTGGCGCGGGCTCATGTTCGCCTCAGGCGGAAGCGAATGTGGACTATTTCACTGACGGATGTCGTTGGCTTCGGTGACAATAAAGATGACGTTAGATTTGTGCGCCCATTTCAACCCCGGCTGCTGCTTCGTCCCACGATTTGCACGACGCTATTTGCAGCACGACAGGATCCCATGACCAGCACGACGCCGATTACCGGCAGTATCCCCCTCATTGAGCGCGGGACACCCGGGCCAGAGGCAGCGGTCGATCACAGTGGTCGCAACCGCCTCGTTATCGCCCTCATGCTTGCGGCGACCTTCGTGGTGTTCCTCAACGAGACCTCGCTCGTGGTCGCTATCCCCCGCATCATGGCCGACCTGGGCATAGAGCCCAGCACCGCCCAGTGGTTGTCGACCTCGTTCATGCTGACGATGGCGGTAGTGATTCCGATTACCGGATTCCTCATCCAACGCTTCTCGACCCGCAGCATCTTCATCACCGCGATGTCCCTTTTCACCGCCGGTACCCTGCTGGGAGCTATTGCGCCAACGTTCCTCGTGCTCATCGTCGGACGGGTGATTCAAGCCTCGGGCACCGCCATGATGCTTCCGCTGCTCATGACGACCGTGATGACCCTCGTACCCCCGGCAACTCGCGGCAAGACCATGGGAAACGTCTCCATCGTCATGTCGATGGCGCCCGCAGCTGGACCCACCGTTGCCGGACTCGTCTTGGCCGTCTTCGACTGGCGCTGGGTGTTCATCGTGATGATCCCCATCTCCGTCACCGCACTCGTGCTCGGCATCACCAAGGTCAGAAACGTTACTGACCCCCGCAAGGTGTCGATCGACGTGCTGTCCGTCATCCTCTCGGCCGTAGCATTCGCCGGCCTGATCTATGGGCTCTCGAGTCTCGGCGAATCTGCCAGCGGTGACCCTGTTCTCATTGCCCCCGGCATCCCGATCGCCGCCGGAGCGGTCAGCCTTGCGCTGTTCATCATCCGTCAGCTCAAGTTGCAAAAGACTGACAGCGCGCTACTCGACCTGCGCACCTTTGCCGCCCCCGGCTTCGCGATCTCCATCGGCCTCATGATGGTCATGATGGCGGCGCTATTCGGCACCATCATTCTGCTGCCCATGTTCACTCAAAACGTTCTCGGACTCGAACCCATCCAGAGCGGACTTCTCGTGCTGCCCGGCAGCCTCATCATGGGTCTGCTTGGCCCCGTAGTCGGCCGCCTCTATGACAGAGTCGGCCCCCGGCCCCTCATGGTCCCGGGGTCGATCCTGGTGAGCGCATCACTATGGAGCTTCACCATGCTCTCCGAAACCAGTTCACCGTTCATGGTCGTCGCCATCCACATCCCCATGAGCATCGGCCTCGCCTTCATGTTCACACCGCTGTTCACCTCGGCGCTGGGCACACTCAAACCGCACCTGTACTCACACGGCAGCGCCACCATCGGCACCGTGCAGCAACTTGCCGGCGCCGCAGGAACAGCACTGTTCATCGCCTTGCTGACGGTTCAGTCGGTCGCTCTGGCCTCAGACGGCGCGACAGACACCGTCGCCCTCGCCGGCGGCGTTCGCCTCGCCTTCATGGCTGGCGGAATCATCTCGCTCTTCGCCGTCGTGGCCACGTTCTTTGTGAGGCGCCCCGCATCTGAGTTGCAGCCCAGCGAAGCACCCGCAGGCCACTAGCGGCCACTGCGTAATGCCAAACGGCGAGTCGCCTCTCGAAAGAGAGTGACTCGCCGTTTGGCATTTCAACAACTACTTACGCTTGCGCTTCTCACGAACACGCATGTTGACCTGGATGGGCGTGCCATCGAAGCCGAAGATCTCACGCAGTCGACGCGTAATGAATCGACGGTACTGCGGATCCAAGAATCCGGTCGTGAAAAGCACGAACGTCGGTGGGCGGCTTGATGCCTGCGTGCCGAACAGGATGCGCGGCTGCTTGCCACCACGAAGCGGGTGAGGATGCTCTTGCGTGAGTTCAGCAAGAAGCGCGTTGAATTTTCCGGTCGGAACGCGGGTATCCCACGACTCCAGCGCCAATTCGAGAGCCGGAACCAGCTTCTCCATGTGGCGACCAGTCTTTGCCGAGATGTTTACGCGAGGCGCCCACGCAACATGCGACAGGTCCTTGTCGATTTCGCGTTCGAGCAGGTCACGACGTTCGTCATCGAGAAGATCCCACTTATTGAAGGCCAGAACGAGCGCACGGCCCGATTCGAGCACGAGGTCAACAATCTTGAGGTCCTGCACGCTGAGCGGCTGGCTGACATCGAAGATGACGACAGCAACTTCAGCCTTCTCCAGCGCTGCGCTGGTGCGCAGCGTTGCGTAGAAATCTGCGCCCTGAGCCAACGCAACACGGCGACGGATACCCGCGGTGTCAACAAAGCGCCAGAACTTTCCGCCAAGCTCGATCTGCTCATCAACCGGGTCACGAGTCGTGCCCGCAAGATCGTTAACAACAACGCGCTCTTCACCGGCAGTCTTATTGAGCAAGCTCGACTTGCCGACGTTGGGGCGACCAAGAATAGCGACGCGGCGAGGGCCACCCACTTCTTCTTTAGCAACCGTTGAAATCTTGGGAAGAACCGTGAGCACATGGTCGAGCAAGTCGGCAACGCCGCGACCGTGAACAGCGGAGGCGGGCCACGGCTGTCCGAGGCCGAGGCTCCAGAGCGATGCGGCATCCGATTCCTGGTGAACGTCGTCAACCTTATTGGCAACGAGAATCACTGGCTTCTTGGTGGCACGCAGCATGCGCACGACGTGCTCGTCGGTCGAGGTGGGGCCAACGGTGGCATCCACCACAAACAGCACAGCGTCGGCGAGGTCGATCGCGATCTCAGCCTGGGCAGCAACGGAAGCGTCGATGCCCTTAGCGTCGGGCTCCCAACCGCCGGTGTCGACGATGGTGAAGTGACGGTTGTTCCACTCGGCCTTGTAGTTCACGCGGTCGCGAGTAACACCGGGGGTGTCCTCAACAACAGCTTCACGACGACCGATGATTCGGTTGACGAGAGCAGACTTACCTACGTTCGGGCGGCCAACGATGGCCAACACGGGAAGCGCTGGCAGATAGTAGATCGCATCAGGATCGTCACTGGCCGAATCGAGAACTTCAAGGTCTTCATCGTCGAGATCGTAGTCACTGAGGCCGGCGCGTAAAGCGGAGGTGCGCTGCGCAGCCTCGTCTTCGTTCATGCCGGAAAGTCGTTCGACGAGAGCCGGATTCAGTTCGGGAAAGTCGTCTTCGGCGGGCGAATGATCGGCCATGGGTAGTCCTTTAGTTACATGCTGGAGCGAACGAAACTCGCGACGGCCGTCACGGTCTGATCGAAGTCAAGATTGGTCGAGTCAATGGTGATGACTCCTTCTGCGGCGTTCATGAAGTCCACGACTTTGGAGTCCTGCGCATCTCGATAACTGAGTTGTTGCGCCGTTGTCGCGCTCGATTCTCCGGAGAGTTCGGCCGCACGTCTTTCCATTCTAGCTTCTTCACCGGCAGTTAGCAGAATTCGTGCCTGAGCGTCGGGGGCAACGACCGTCGTAATGTCCCGACCTTCGACCACAATGCCCGGCTTTTCGCTCCCAGCGATGATGTTGCGGAACAGCTCAACCATGTGTTCGCGCACCTCAGGAATGCGGGCAATGTTCGACACAACACCGGTGATACGAGGTTCGCGGATGTCGTTGGTCACGATCTCCGAGTCGACCTTCACAAAGTAGTTGTCGGGGTCAATCCCGATGGTGTACTCAAAGCGCGGAAGTGTATCGATCACGTTGCTCGGGCCGAGGGTGTCAACACCACGGTCGAGGCAGTGCAGGGCCAGACCGCGGTAGGCGGCCCCGGTGTCTAGGTAGTCAAAGCCGAGCTCGCGAGCGGTCGCTTTCGACACACTCGACTTTCCGCTGCCGGCCGGGCCATCGACGGCCACAACAACAAACGACGGGTTCTTGTTCACGCGAAGGTCTCTGCAATCTTCCAACCACGAGCTTCGAGCTCGCTAATCAATGTGGCTTCCTTTTCGGGCAGCACCGAGATTTCGGCGAGACCGAATTGGGCGCCCGGTGAGTGCTCAAGGCGCAAGTCTTCCATGTTCACCTGGGCTTCGCCGATTTCGGTGAGCAGTCGCGCCAGCTCCCCCGGCTTATCGTCAACCATCACAACGAGCTGGCTGAAGTGCTTGCTCGTGCCATGTTTGCCGGGGATACGAGCGACTCCCGCGTTTCCTCCGGCGAGCAGTTCGGCGATCGTGCGACGTGCGCCAGGTGCATCCGGTGTCTCCAGCGCATCGATCGCCACGCCAAGCTCGGTCTGCAGCTCACGCAAAATCTGGGCGACCGGGCCCGAGTTTGCGCCCAAAATCTGCACCCACAGCTCGGGCGCGCTTGACGCAATGCGGGTGGTGTCGCGCAGTCCCTGGCCAGAAAGAGCAACAGCAGCTTCGGATGCCCCAGCCAACCGGTGCGCGAGCAGGCTCGCCACCACCTGGGGAACGTGCGAAATCAGAGCCACCGCATTGTCATGCTCGGAAGCAGACATCGCCACCGGAATCGCACCGAGTTCGATGACCACATCTTCGACCGCACGGCGTCGGAAAGGTTCTCCCCGGCCAACCACCCACGGTCGACCAATGAACAGATCGGCGCGCGCGGCACTGGCACCGCCACGTTCGCGTCCAGCGAGTGGATGCGATCCAACGTAGCGATCAAGATCGACACCCAGTGCGATCAGTTCGTCGAGCACGCCCACTTTCACGCTGGCGACATCCGTTACGGTCGCTCGGGGCCACGCCGCAAGTTCACTCGCGACAACCTCGGCCGTGACGTCGGGTGGAACAGCAACGATCACGAGCGTGGGCGCATCGTCGGGTTGCGGTACACGACCAGCCCCGTAGTCAATCGCGAGCGTCACAGTGCTGCGTGACGCATCGTGCACAATCACATCGACACCCTTGGCGCGTAGGCCGAGCCCAATGCTCGCACCGAGCAGTCCAGCACCAACGATGCGCACCTGCCCGGTTATCCGGCCAAGATTCACGACTGTTCCTCGGCGTCACGGGCGATCGTCAACACCGCGCCCAACTCGACCTTCGTCAGGTTGCGGGTGCGGCCCACGCCAAGGCTGCCAAGATTGAGCGGACCAAACTGGCGGCGAACGAGATCGATCACCGGGTGGCCAACGGCTTCCAGCATCCGACGAACAATACGGTTGCGACCCGAGTGCAGAGTCAGTTCCACCATCGTTTCGTTGTTGGATGCTCGGCCGAGCGCCCGCGCCTTGTCGACCGCAATGGGGCCGTCCTCAAGCTCGATGCCCTTCATCAGCTGCGAAATGGTCTGCGCGCTCACGGTTCCTTCGACCTTGGCGATGTACGTCTTCAATACGCCGAACGAGGGATGTGCGAGCACGTGAGCGAGTTCGCCATCGTTCGTGAGAATAATCAGGCCCGACGTTTGGGCGTCAAGACGGCCAACGTTGAAGAGCCGCTCGTCGTAGTTGCCTGTGAACGGGAGCAGGTCGGGGCGACCATTCTCATCCGCCATAGAGCTCACAACGCCCACGGGTTTATTGAGCATCACGTAGCGCTTCGTCGTGTCAAGCTGAATCGCGGTGCCGTCCACGGTTACCCGGTCGGTCGGCGTCACGCGGCGGCCAGCCTCTTCGACCACTTTGCCATTCACGGCAACGCGTCCCTGATAGATCAGGTCTTCCGATACCCGACGCGAGGCAACTCCGGCCGCGGCCATAACTTTTTGAAGGCGTTCACCTTCGGGATTGCTGGGGCTTGCGCCATTAGCGTTATTCATCAAAACCATCCGAGCCATCAGATAAGAGCGGCGAGATCGGAGGCAATTCGGCAATGGAGTTGATCCCCAATTGCACGAGCATAAGCTCCGTTGTTTCGTAATGGATGGCGCCCGTCTCGTTGTCAGTAAACGCCTCCGTAATAAGTCCTCGGCCTAGTAGCGTACGCACAACCGAATCAACATTGACGGCGCGCACGGCGGCGACCGCTCCCCTGCTGATCGGTTGCTTATAGGCAATGACGGCCAAAGTTTCGAGGGCAGCCTGGCTCAAACGTGACGGGTTTTGGGTAAACACAAAGTCGCGCACCGCAGCGTCGTAGTCGGCACGCACGTAAATGCGCCATCCGCCGCCCACTTCGCGCAGTTCAAAACCACGACGGGGGCCGTTGCTTTCGCCATCAAAATCGGCGCGCAGGGCGGTAATCGTTTTGCGAATCTCCGCAACGGGCGCATTGAGCGCGGTCGCTAAGCTCACCAGGCTCTGCGGCTCGTCGGCCACCATGAAGATCGCTTCGAGCCCGCGTGCGAGGTCAACAACGGGACCGGCCTCAAGTTCTTCGGCGGTCGGCTCCGCAGTCGGCGCATCGTCGACCGTCGACTCAGCGACCAACTGTTCGGTTGAGGCGTCAGTTATTACAGCATTAGTTTCCATAGTCAGCTCCCAGATTAGCGAGGCTATCGTCTGACCAGTGCTGCGCGGTCCAGCGCACGGTCAACTCGCCCAGCGGCTCGATCTGTTCAAACGCCACATGTGAATCGCGATACAGCTCCAATACGGCCAAGAATCGCGCAACAATCACGCCTTTGAGCTCCGCACCAGCAATCAATTGTCGGAACGTCATCGGCTCCCCCGCACGCAACAATGCGACCACATATGCGGCCTGTTCGCGAATGCTGATCAGCGGTGCGTGCAAATGGTCGAGCCCAACGCTCGGAATCTCTCGCGGCGTGAACGCAAGAGTCGCGAGGGCGGCGAAATCGTCAAGGCTGAGCGTCCACACCAGCTCGGGAGTTTGCGTGCGGAACTTCTCTTCGAGTCGCACCGAACGCACCGTGCGCGTCGACTCGGCGTCGAAGTGGCCCGAGAACCAGTCACTTGCCTGCTTGAACGCCCGGTACTGCAGCAAACGCGCGAAGAGCAGATCGCGGGCTTCGAGCAGGGCGACGTCTTCGGCATCCACTAGTTCGCCCTGAGGCAAAAGCCCGGCAACCTTGAGGTCGAGCAGGGTCGCCGCAACGACGAGAAACTCGCTGGCTTGGTCGAGCTCATCGATTCCATCGCCGCTGCCATCGCCCGTGGACTCGATATCCCGCAGGTAAGCAATGAACTCGTCGGTGATCCTCGACAGCGAAACCTCGGTGATATCGAGTTCGTGCTTAGTGATCAGCGAAAGCAATAGGTCGAATGGCCCGGTGAAGTTATTGAGCGAGACCGCGAAACCCGGCGCCGGCGACTGGGCCTCTTCCACATCGCTAGGCGACGGCGCCACGGGCGATCAGCTCTCGCGCCACCTGGCGGTAGGCGTGTGCCGCGGAATGATCGGGGGCAAAGGTCGTGATGGGCGCGCCAGCGACGCTCGCGTCCGGGAACTTCACGGTGCGACCAATCACGGTCTCCAAGACATCGTCGCCAAAGTTCTCGACGACGCGCTCAAGCACCTCGCGCGAGTGCAACGTGCGCGAATCAAACATGGTGGCCAAGATGCCGTCAAGCTTGATCGCGGGATTCAGGCGATCCTGAACCTTCTCGATCGTCTCAACCAGCAGAGCGACGCCGCGAAGCGCAAAGAACTCGCACTCCAACGGAATCAGAACGCCGTGAGCGGCCGTCAACGCATTGACGGTCAACAAACCTAGTGAGGGCTGGCAGTCGATGAGGATTACGTCGTACTGATCGCTGACCTTGCGCAGCACTCGCGCCAAGATCGTTTCGCGGGCAACCTCATTGACGAGGTGCACTTCAGCAGCCGAAAGGTCGATATTGGCCGGAATCACGTCGAGCCCGGGAATGTTCGTGTGCACGATTGCTTCTGCCGGGTTCTTAATCGTGCCGAGCAGTAGGTCGTAGATGGTGGGTACATCGTGCGTAGGCACGCCCAGGCCCGCCGAGAGGGCACCCTGAGGGTCGAAGTCGATCGCGAGCACGCGTCGGCCGTATTCGGCAAACGATGCGCCCAGATTGATCGTGGTGGTCGTCTTGCCTACGCCACCCTTTTGATTGCACAGCGAAATGATGCGTGCAGGGCCGTGCCCCCTGAGCGGTGGTGGCTCAGGAAAGTTAGTGAGCGGCCGGCCGGTTGGGCCCAGTGCCTGAACATCCAACCCTGCCAGCCCCGACTTGGTATCACGGGGTGCTGTCATGCGAAAAGTTTACGTCGCGCATCCGTCACAGCTTGTGCTCCCACGCGCGGACACCGCAGGGTCACCTCTACCAAAGGTTGAGGGTTTGGATGAGCGACACGCGGGAATGCTAGCGAGCCCGCGGATGCGCCGTCGTGTACATGTCGCGCAGGGTGTCAGCGGTGACCATTGTGTAGATCTGCGTTGTCGCAACCGACGAATGGCCGAGCAGTTCTTGAACAACACGCACGTCGGCACCGCCCGAGAGCAGATGCGTCGCGAACGAATGCCGGAAGGTGTGGGGAGAAATATCGATCCCTAAGTTCACGCGTTCGGCGGCGGCCCGGATGATCAGCCACACGTTTTGCCGAGACAACCGTGCCCCGCGCGCGCCCATAAACAGCGCCGGAGTAGACGGCCCCTTCACCGAGAGCGTTGGCCGCGCCCGCACCAGATACTTCTGGATAGCCTCCTGAGCAAAACTGCCCACCGGAACGATGCGCTGCTTATTGCCCTTGCCCAGCAGGCGCACGATGTCGCCATCGATCATGTCGTCAACGTTCAGCGACACCACCTCAGAAACTCGGGCACCCGTGGCATAGAGCAGTTCGAGCAGGGCAGTATTCCTCAACGAGATCACATCATCCCCATCAAACGACGACAGCACCGCTGACATCTGCTCGATAGTGATCGCTTTCGGCAGCCGCATCGTCTGCTTCGGAATCGCCACCGCGTGCGCAACATCGACAGTCGCGAGCGACTCATCGACAAAGAACGTGTGTAGCCCGCGCACGGTCGACAGCATTCGTGCGACCGAAGAGGCCGCGAGTGGACGCTCCACATCAGCTCGCAGGCTGTGCGCAAACGCGGTCACGTCATCCGCAGAAATCCCGTCGGGGCTCTCAATTTCGTGCTCACTCAGAAACGCGAGATACGACTCAATATCTCGGCGATACGCCGCCAACGTGTTCTGCGATAGGCCACGTTCAATCGCCAGATGCCGAAGGTATCGCTCAGAGGCGACCGCAATCGCGTTCCCCGCCCCGGTGCGCGTCGACTCACTCATCTGGCTCCGCTTCTCGCGCGAACTTCTCGGGCGAACTATTCGTCGTAGTTTCGTGGATGCCGCGGCCACGGCTCATCGGCAGCGCCGAGTGTGTTCCAGCCCCGCTCGCGCCCGAGTTGGGCGGCAAGAAGCCCAACGCAGACGATCGAGTTCTGGATGCGTCGGTCAAGTACCGCTTCGACAGCATCTTCCAGCGGGACCCAGCGCATTTCAATGCCGGCCTCTTCCGCAAAGCGGTCGAACGTGTCACCCGTGGCGCTCACGCCGCGTGCCAGATAGATGCGCACCGCTTCGTTGCTTCCGCCAGGCGAGGTCAGCATTTCGCTGAGCACATGCCAGGACTCAGCCTGCAGATCGGTTTCTTCAGCGAATTCACGTTGCGCAGCACCCAGCGGCGACTCATGGAGAACGTCGAGGAGGCCAGCGGGCAGTTCCCAATCGCGCAAGCGCACCGGATGCCGGTACTGCTTGATCAGCAAAACCCGGTCACGCTCATCCATGGCCAACACCGCAACTGCGCCCGTGTGATTCACAAACTCACGGGTGATGGCAGAGCCGTCTAGCTCAAAACTTTCCCGGTCGACATTCCACACATGACCGGCGAACACTGTTTCGGTTTTCAGCAGTCGTGGGGTGACGCGGTCGTCACTGAGGTCGTTATGCATCATCCTGCTCAGTCACCTCAAAGAGGCGGCTGGACTTTTGACGTTCGAGCGCTGCCGCAACAAGGCCACGGAACAGCGGGTGCGCGCGGTTCGGGCGCGACAGCAGTTCGGGGTGAGCCTGGGTTCCGACGTAGTAGGGGTGAACTTCGCGCGGCAGTTCCACGAACTCGACGAGGGTGCGGTCGGGTGAGATTCCGGAGAACGTGAGTCCGGCATCCGCGATCTGCTGGCGGTATTCGTTGTTCACTTCGTAGCGGTGACGGTGACGCTCGGCTGCGGTCGGTGCGCCATAAATTTCTTCGACGATCGAACCGGGCTCGAGGTTGGCGTTGTAGAGGCCGAGACGCATCGTGCCTCCCATGTCTCCCCCAGCGATGATGTCGACCTGCTCGGCCATCGTGGCGATGACCGGGTACTCGCTGTCGGCGTCGAACTCAGTCGAGGATGCACCTTCGAGGCCTGCCATGTCGCGGGCGTATTCGATGACCATGCACTGCAGACCCAGGCAGATGCCGAGGGCGGGGATGCCGTTCTCGCGAACGAACTTGAGGGCGCCAAGCTTGCCCTCAATGCCGCGCACACCGAATCCACCGGGAACGATGATGCCGTCGAGGTCACCGAGTTGCTTTGCTGCGCCTTCGGGAGTTTCGCAGTCGTCGGAGGCCACCCAGCGGATGTTGACTTTGGCGTTGTTCGCGAATCCGCCGGCACGCAGTGCTTCGATTACCGAGAGGTAGGCGTCGGGCAGGTCAATGTATTTGCCGACAAGACCGATCGTGGTTTCATGTTTGGGGTTGTGCACGGCGTCGAGCAGCTCGCTCCAGCCATCCCAGTTCACGGACTTAGCTTCGAGACCGAGCTGGTTGATGATGTAGGCGTCGAGTCCCTGGCTGTGCAGCATTTCGGGGATGTCGTAAATGCTCGACGCGTCGGTGGCGTTAACGACGGCATCCTCTTCAACATCACACATGAGCGCAATTTTGCGTTTGTTGGCTTCGGAGACGGGGCGGTCGCTGCGCAACACGAGTGCATCGGGCTGGATACCGATTGAGCGCAGTGCGGCAACCGAGTGCTGGGTGGGCTTGGTCTTCTGCTCACCGGATGCGGCCATGAAGGGCACGAGCGAGACGTGCACAAAGAAGACGTTCTTGCGACCGAGTTCGTGGCGAACCTGACGCGCGGATTCGATGAAGGGCAGGCTTTCGATGTCACCGACGGTTCCCCCGATTTCGGTGATGATCACGTCGGGCTGCGGGTTGTCACCGTCAAAAGGGCCGGCGGCTTGCAGGCGCATGCGGCGCTTGATTTCGTCGGTGATGTGCGGGATGACCTGCACGGTGTCGCCGAGGTACTCGCCGCGACGTTCTTTGGCGATCACTTCGGAGTAAATCTGACCGGTGGTGACGTTCGCTGCCTGGTTGAGCTTGATGTCGAGGAAGCGCTCGTAGTGGCCGATGTCAAGGTCGGTTTCGGCGCCATCATCGGTGACGAAGACTTCACCGTGCTGGAAGGGGTTCATGGTGCCGGGATCCACATTCAGATAGGGATCTAGCTTCTGCATGACGACGCGGAGCCCGCGTGCTGTCAGCAGGTTACCGAGACTCGCCGCCGTGAGGCCTTTACCGAGAGAAGAGACAACTCCTCCGGTGACGAAGATGTGCTTTGTTACGACCGCGTTTTTATTGTCCACCACGGGGTTCTATCGTATCCCACGACTGACGTTTCTGGCGCGGCGTCAGGGCGTTTCGTTATCGGTTTAATAGGCTGGGTGTCGCAAGGCGGGAATGCTTCGTCGCGTTTGCAGCCTGCGCTAGCGGCTTGCGTGCTCGAGTTCGTGGGCAGTCTGAATGAGTTCACGCGCGTGAGCGAGCCCCGACTCGGAATCCGGTAGGCCCGAGAGCAGTCGCGCCATCTCGGCAATGCGCGCCTCCCCTTCAAGCTTGTGAACGCTGGATGCCGTGACGGAGCCGTCGTCGCCCTTGATCACGCTGAGGTGGTTGTCGGCAAACGCGGCAACCTGGGCCAGGTGGGTGACAACGATCACTTGGGCGGTGCGGCTGAGCTGTGCCAACCGCTTTCCGATTTCGATTGCGGCGGCACCGCCGACTCCGGCATCCACTTCGTCGAAGATGAAGGTGGGCACGGCGTCGTTGCCGGCGATAACGACTTCAATGGCAAGCATGACGCGAGAGAGTTCGCCCCCGGATGCGCCTTTGCCGAGCGGACGTGGTGGCGCTCCCGGATGCGGGCGCAGCAGAATTGAGACTTCGTCTTTGCCGTTGAACGAGTAGTCACTGCGGTCCTCGACGGTGACAACGATTTCGGCATTGGCCATCGCTAGTTGCGCGAGTTCGCTCGTGACCTCTGCAGAGAGCCGTTCGGCGCTTCGCGTGCGCACGTCGCTGACCTGAACGGCCAGAGCAATCAGCTCAGCCTGGTCAGCCTCGACGTGTGCGCGCAGGGCGTCAATGCGGGTGGAGTCGTTGTCGAGCTCAAGCAGGCGCTGGCTGCCGGTATCGAGCACGTCGACGACATCGTCGAGGCGCTGGCCGTGCTTGCGCACGAGGGCAGCAAGTTGGCTGCGACGTTCTTCTACTTGTTCTAGTTCGCGGCTGCCATCGGCATCGAGGCTCGCGAGGTAGCCAGCCAAATCGGTGGCAATCTCTCCGAGGGTGATGGATGCTGCCGCCAACCCTTCGGCGATCGATGCGAGCTGTGCGTCGTGCTCAGCAACCCGCTCAAGCCCTCGATGGGCCGAGGCAAGCTGGGCAACCACATCGGAGCTGTCGTCTGCGGCATCCGCCGACAACACCGCGTGGGCACCTTCAGCCGCGA
The DNA here is from genome assembly GCF_054957775.1 of Rhodoglobus galactosidasius. Taxonomy (NCBI): domain Bacteria; kingdom Bacillati; phylum Actinomycetota; class Actinomycetes; order Micrococcales; family Microbacteriaceae; genus Rhodoglobus; species Rhodoglobus galactosidasius. The sequence goes on from NZ_JBQIAV010000013.1 coordinate 42,998, forward strand.
GGCGCAGTCCTTCAAGGTTGGCGAGTCGATCGGCTCGTTCGGCGAGCTCGACGTCTTCGCCGCGGCGCACCTCGGCCGCCTCAATCTCATCGATCGCTACGCGAAGTTCTTCGGCTTCACGACTGCGCAGATCCCCCTCGGCAACAAGGACATCGAGTTCGCCCTGGGCAGACTGCCAGCGGCGGAACACAGTTTGGTACTGCCCAAGCACTGCGGCAAGCTCGGCTCCGGCAAAGCGGTCGAGTGCGTTGCGCTGCGCTATGGATGACTTGAGCCGGATTTGGTCGGATTGCCCGTGCACAACGACGAGCTGATCGCCCAGTTCGGTGAGCACGCCCACTGGTGCACTTCGGCCACCGACGACTGCGCGACTGCGGCCCTCCCGCGAGACGGTACGCACGAGTAGTAGTTCGCCGTCATCAAGATCGCCACCGGCATCCCGCACACGTTCGGCGACCGCCGACTCCGGGTCGATGACCCAGCGACCTTCAACGGATGCCTGGTCACTGTCTGCGCGGATCGCTGCCGCATCGGCGCGCTCCCCCAACAGCAGCCCGAGGGCGGTGACCACCATTGTCTTACCTGCGCCGGTTTCGCCGGTGAGCGCGGTGAACCCGGGACCGAGCGGAAGGCGGGCTGAGGCGATGACACCGAGGCCGCGAATGGAGATCTCTTCGATCACGGGTGGGTGCCCTCCTCCGAGGCCGGGCCACGCCATCCATTGACAGGCAAATTGAACTTCTTGACGAGACGATCAGTGAACGGGCTCTGTGCGAGTCGAGCAAGCCGCACCGGAACCGGCGAGCGGCGCACGATGACACGAGCACCTCGGGGCAGGTCATAGGCGCGACGGCCGTCACACCACAGCACGCCGATTCCCATGTTGCGATCGAGCACCTCAACGGCGAGAGCCGAGTCTGGCCCAACGACAATCGGTCGCGCAAAGAGAGCATGGGCGCTCAGCGGCACAAGGAGAATGGCATCGAGGCTGGGCCAGACGACAGGGCCTCCCGCCGAAAATGCGTAGGCAGTGGATCCGGTGGGGGTCGACATGACGACACCGTCGCAACCGAAGGATGAGAGGGGTCGGCCGTCGACCTCAATCACGACTTCGAGCATCCGCTCACGACTCGCTTTTTCAACGGTGGCTTCGTTGAGGGCCCACGTCTCGTAGACAACCTCGGAATCGACTTTCACTCGCACAGAGAGCGTCATGCGCTCCTCAACGAGGTAGTCGCGAGCGAGAGCGCGTTCGACAGTGGAGGTGAGTTCTTCGCGTTCGCTTTCAGCCAAGAAGCCAACGTGGCCCAGGTTAACCCCGAGCAGTGGAGCACTGCACCCACGGGTCAGCTCAGCCGCACGGAGGATTGTGCCGTCGCCACCGAGGACGATAACAAGCTCGAGCTCGCCCGTCTCGACCTCGTTACCTAGTCGGGAGACGGGAGACAGGGTCGGCTCAGCCTGAAGAATAGTTTCGTAGCTATCGGGCGCCAACACGGGCACAATGCCAGCGCTAATGAGCTGATGACACACCGAGATCGCGGCCGTCAACGATTCGGCACGACCGGTGTGGGCAATTACCAGAATGTGACGATCGGAAGCGTGAGAGTTCTCGGACTGCACCGTGCACCTCTCCTTCATAGTGATGGTTCGTATCGCGCTGGCTCAGACCCCGCCCTAAGCGATGGTAGAAACCTGTGTTAACCATTCTGTCGGATTCCTCGGTTCTATGGCTCCGCTCTCGCAAATTGGGGATCCTTCGCAAGAGATCACTGATTCCGGTTGCGGCGCTTCGCGGGTACCCTGTGAGAGGGAGTCACCGATGACCATAGAGCACGAACACACCCTCATTGCGTCGGTTCAGCGCGCTCTGCACCTAGTCGACATGGTGGCGAATGCGACACGGCCGATGCCGGTCAAGGCGCTGTCACAGGCATCCGGTCTGAGTCTGGGCACGACCTACAACATCGTGCGCACCCTGATCCATGAGGGCTATCTCTTAAACGAGCCAGATGGCCTCATGCTCGGCACCCGCTTTCCGACCCTCCGCCCCGGCCACGATGAAGGCGTCTTTCTCGCACGGGTGCGCAATACTCTCCGCTCCGTGACCGAGGAACTCGGCGCCACCGCCTACCTTTCGCGGTTTAGTGATGGCGAGGCGCACATTATCGACATAGTGGATGCTGCGCCAAACCCCCGGGTCGAACTCTGGGTCGGCATCGACAACAGTGCCCACGCCACAGCGCTCGGCAAACAGCTTCTCACCGAGCTCGACAACGAAGGGCGCCTCGATTATTTGTCGCGGCATCCGCTTGCCCAACTCACCCGTCACACCATCAGTGACCGCCGGACTCTGCTTGCACAACTCGAACACCACGCCGACGCCGCCATCGACCGGGAGGAGTATGCCATCGGCTACACCTGCATCGCAGTTCCGGTGCGGGCGCCCGATGTTACTGCGTCGATCGCGGTGTCGCTGCCCTCCGACCTGAAATCGATCGATCTGGATGCCATGGTACGGCGCATGAAGACATCAGCCGCCAAGCTGTCTCTCCAGTTGGGTGCCGACCGGTTCGGGCAGTTCACCATCTGAAATCCTGCTCCTGATATCTCTCCCGCCGCGGTCATAGTGTGAAGTTCACACCGTGCGACGGAGCATCCGCCTCGCTGCACGTACCCGACTGCGAGGAGAAGCAATGACGCTCTATCCCGAACTCACCGACGACAAACGTCGTGAGATGTTGACCATGATGGTGCTGATTCGCACCTATGAAGAAGCGATCCTGAGGGAGTACCACGCCGACAAGAGCCCCGGCTTCGATATTGGTGCCGGACTCGTCCCTGGTGAGATGCACCTGTCCGCCGGGCAGGAGCCGGTCGCGGCGGGCCTCGGCCTGCACCTCACCAAAGACGACGCCATGACGGCGACCCACCGCCCGCACCACGTGGCCATCGCAAAGGGCGTGCGGCTGCGCGAAATGACTGCAGAAATATTCGGTCGCGAGACCGGGCTTGGCCGCGGCCGCGGCGGGCACATGCACCTCTTCGACCCGGAGACGCATTTCTCCTGCTCCGGCATCATCGCCGAGGGGCTGCCGCCAGCACTCGGTCAGGCGTTCGCGTTCCAGCGACGCGGCACCGACCGGGTCGCTGTCGCAGTCGCCGGCGAGGGCGCGGCCAACCAGGGCGCGTTCCACGAGTCCCTCAACCTCGCCGCACTCTGGAAGCTGCCCGTCGTCTTCGTGATCGAAGACAACGATTGGGGAATCTCGGTTCCGCGCGCGCAGTCGACGTCGGTCACCTCGAATGCCGTGCGCGGCGCCGCATACGGGATGCCGGGCATCCGGGTTGAAGAGAATTCGGTCGAGGGCGTGTATGAGGCCGCCGGCGAGGCGATCGCTCGCGCCCGTGCTGGCGAGGGCCCCTCGCTGATCGAAGTGCACACACTGCGGCTGTGGGGCCACTTCGAGGGAGACGCCCAGGGCTATCGCGCCGATTTGGATGGAGTGCCGGGCCGCGACCCGCTGCCGACCTACAAAAACACACTGACGTCGCAGGGACTCATCACTGACAGCGAATATGCCGCCATGCAGGCATCCGCATCGGAGCTCGTCGAAGACGCCATCGACTTCGCCAAAGAATCGCCGACGCCCAACCCCGCTGATGCACTTCAGTACGTCTTCGCCGAAGGAGCACGCTCATGAGCACAACTATTCACACCACCAGCCAGGCTCTCCCCGTCGAACCCGAGGCCGGCAAGCGCAAGCTCTCGACGGCCAAGGCCATGCAGGAGGCCATCGCACAGCAGATGCGAACTGACGATTCGGTGTTCGTGATGGGCGAGGATGTCGGCCCGTACGGTGGCATCTTCTCCTCGACCACCGGACTGATCGAGGAGTTCGGCCCCACCCGCATCATCGACACGCCCATCTCGGAGACGGCGTTCATCGGAACCGGAATCGGTGCAGCAGTCGAGGGAATGCGCCCGATCGTCGAGCTCATGTTCGCGGACTTCTTCGGCGTCTGCATGGACCAGATCTACAACCACATGGCGAAGATCCACTACGAGTCCGGCGGCAACGTGCAGGTGCCCATGGTGCTGATGACGGCGACGGGCGGCGGATACTCTGACGGCGCGCAGCACTCCCAATCGCTCTGGGGTACCTTCGCGCATCTGCCGGGAATGAAGGTTGTCGTGCCGTCGAGCCCCTACGACGCGAAGGGTCTGATGACGGCGGCGATCCGGTCAAACGATCCCGTCGTCTTCATGTTCCACAAGGGTGTGATGGGTCTCGGCTGGATGAAGAAGAACCAGCGGTCCATCGGCGCGGTGCCCGAAGAACCGTACGAGGTGCCGATTGGCAAAGCCCGCGTGGCCCGGGAGGGCACGGATGTCACGATCGTGACACTGTCTCTCTCGGTGCACCACAGCCTTGATGTCGCCGAGAAACTCGAGAAAGAGGGCATCAGCGTCGAGGTCATCGACCTGCGCAGCCTGGTTCCACTGGACCGTGACGCGATCGTGGCATCCGTGTCGAAGACCGGACGACTGATCGTTGTCGACGAGGACTACCAGTCGTTCGGTGTCTCCGGCGAGGTGATCGCCTCGGTCGCCGAGCGTCAGCCGGAACTGCTCAAGCACGTCGCACGCGTGTGCGTCCCGGATGTGCCGCTCCCCTACGCGAGCCAGCTCGAGTATGCGGTGCTTCCCACGCCGGCCCGCATCGAGGCGGCAGTTCGTGAGGCAGTCGCCTCGTGAGTGACGTGATCTTTCCCACGATGTCGGCTGCCGACGATGCGACGGGTGTGGTCGTCACGTGGTTCGTCGAATCAGGCGACGAAGTGACGCCGTCGACTCTCATCGCCGAGGTGGCGGTCGACAAGGTGGATGCCGAGATCTACCCGGAGACAGCCGGCACAATCACCGTGTTAGTTGATGAGGCAGCGGAGGTTCCACAGGGCAGCGTGATCGCGACGGTTGCATAGTTTCGCGACCTCATGGGTGTCTGCTCGCTGAAATCGCCGCCCTGCAGGTGATTCTGGGAATTTTGCTCTGGAGGATCCGGGTAGCCCTCGATTTGACACGGTAATGACTCGCACCCAGCTATCCCTATACCACTGGGGGTATCCTGACGTTAACGATCACGACGTGGAAGGAATCAAATCTGATGATGTGGGGCTACGGAAATATGGGATGGGCCTGGGGATACGGACTGCTGGCAATAGTAGGTGTAGCCGTACTCATTTATGTCGTTGTTCGTTTACTGTCGAACAAGTCCGAGAGCGACAACACACGATCTTCTCCGAGGCAAGGTGATCCGTCCGATGCCAGGCGAATCCTAGAGGAACGTTTCGCTCGCGGGGAACTTACCGCGGAACAATACCGTGAACAGCTGCAGGTGCTCGACGAATACCGATAATGCCCACTTTCAGTCGCCGTAGTGCCCTGATCCTCGGCGGTGTGGGGATTGCGGGCACAGCTGTGGGCGCGACCGGTTTCTTCGTCAATCAACGCCTCTCGTCACCCTCGTCGCCGGCAGCAACATCCGGGAACACCCTCATCGAGCCCACCGAGCTACGAAGCGTCAATGGTGCCCTCACCGTTGACCTCGAATCTTCACCCCAGCGGGTGACCATCGCCGGCCGCGACGTGAATGCACTGAGTTACAATGGTGGAGTGCCCGGCCCCACGCTGCGCGTTCGAGCGGGAGACACCCTCAAGGTGAGCCTTCGAAATGGTCTGGCAGACCCCAGCAACCTGCACGTACACGGCCTCCACGTGTCACCCGAGAACAACAGCGACAACATGTTCGTCACCGTCGCAGCTGGCGACTCCTTCGACTACCAATACGAACTGCCCACCAATCACCCCTCTGGCGTGTACTGGTATCACCCGCACCACCACGGTTTCGTCGCCGATCAGGTGTTCGGCGGGCTCTACGGTGCCATCATCGTCGAGGACCCCGAACCTATCCCGTCCGACCGGGAACGACTCCTCGTCATCTCCGATATCACCCTCAATTCCGCAGGAAATATTCCAGCGACTACACCGATGGAGGAAATGTCCGGACGCGAGGGAGAGCTTGTGCTCGTCAACGGACAACTCACACCCGGCATGACTGCCCAACCCGGCGAACGCGAACGATGGCGCATCATCAATGCCAGCGTGTCCCGCTACCTGCGACTGCGCCTCGACGGGCAGCAACTGACCCTGCTCGGGATCGACTCGGGACGTTTCGAATCCGCGCAGGAGGTCGACGAGGTCGTGCTGGCGCCTGGTAACCGGGCAGACCTCCTCGTCACCAGCAGCGTTGGCACCTCCACACTGCGCGCCCTTAGATACGACCGCGGATCATTCGGCGGAATGATGGGAGGGGGCAGCTCTCGTGGCGCCGATGAAATCGCGCTGGCCACACTCACCGTGGCGGGTGATGCCGTTGCCGCACAGCCAGCCATACCCAGCCAACCCGCTCAGCGCGACTTGCGCACGGCTACCGTAACCGCCCGGCGTGAGCTGGTCTTCGCAATGGGAATGGGCATGGGCGGTGGCATGATGTCAGCCACGATCAACGGTCGCGCATTCGACGCCAGCCGAATCGACACAACCGTACAATTCGACAGCGTCGAGGAATGGCTGCTGACGAATACCAGCACGCTGGATCATCCCCTGCACCTGCACGTCTGGCCGATGCAGATCGTCGAACAGGATGGGCGGCCCGTCGACACCATGATGTGGCAGGACGTCGTGAACATTCCGGCACGCAGTACCACGCGCGTGCGGATCGCGTTTGAGGACTTCAGCGGAAAAACCGTGTACCACTGCCACATCCTCGATCACGAAGACAACGGGATGATGGGAATCATCAATGCTAACTAACAATAAGGAGAAACCATGAACTATGCACACACCATCACCGTCTCGTTGCCCTACGAGGAAGCAGTCTCCAGAGTGAAGGAAGAACTCGCAAACCAAGGGTTCGGAGTTCTTACCGAAATCGACATCCGCGCGACCTTCCACACGAAACTCGGCGCCGAAAGCGCAGACACGCTCGGCGACTACGTGATTCTGGGCGCGTGCAACCCGGTCCTCGCTGAAAAAGCACTCGCCGCAGAGGCCGATATGGGATTGCTACTACCATGCAACGTCGTCATCCGACGAAGCCCGTCAGCGCAGAGCACTACGATTCAAGCCATCAACCCACAAACCATGGTCCAGCTGAGCATCGCCCCGGAAATACAGGGCGTTGCAGACCATGCCGATGAACATCTTCTCGCCGCTCTGGCCGCTCTGGAAGAAGAGAGCAGCAACAAATAGTAGGAGCTCTCAGAATCTAGGCGATGGCGGAGACGCGGCCTAACCACTCTGTCGGATTGCTGCCTGATCGGGCACTCAACCAGACCAGATACTCACGGTTTCCCGCGTTTCCGGCTATTGGGGAGGGCATGACGCCAGCCGTGCCGAGTCCCACATCCCACGCTGCCCATAAGACGCCCATGATCGCTTCGTCGCGCAGCGCCGCCCCGTGCACGATGCCCTCGCGAATGTTGGTACGGCCCACCTCAAACTGTGGCTTCACGAGCAGAACGTAGTCTGCGGCATCCCCTACCGACGCGTGCAGCGCTGGCAAGACGGTGCGCAGCGAGATGAACGACAGATCAGAAACCACGAGCGTAGGAGTCTCGGATGTCCCACTCAACTCAGCAAGCGACTCTGCTGTGAGATAGCGAGCATTCTCTCGCTCAATAGTGCGCACTCGAGCATCCGAGCGGATCAAGTCCACGATTTGGCCATGCCCCACGTCAAGCGCGATCACTTCACGGGCGCCGCGTTCGAGCAGCACTTGAGTGAAGCCGCCGGTCGACGCGCCAACATCGAGGGCGAGCGTACCGTTGGTATCAATGGCAAAGGAGTCGAGGGCCGCGACAAGCTTATGTGCGGCACGACTTACGTAGTGATCGGTTTCGGCAACCGCGATCACGTGGTCGCCGGTCACCGGGGTGGACGCTTTGGGAACCGCAACTCCCTCGACCGTCACGAGGTTGTCCGCGATCAGTTTCGCCGCGTGGGTGCGTGAGCGTGCAAGGCCACGAGCAGCGAGAGCCGCATCCAGACGCATGCTAGCCATTGCGCGGGAACGAGTCCTTGCCCTCAAGTTGCTGCTGCAGCTCATCGTGGACCTGCGTGAACGCGGCAGCCCTCGACTCAAGCGGTTGATCTTCGATCAGGCTCAGTCGTGACATCAGTCCGTCGACGGGTGATTCATCGCTCATACTCACGAATATAGCTCCGCAGACACTTCAAGGGCGTAGATGGCGCTCCCTGAGTTCCAAATTGCTGCGGATCCCGCCCGCAATCGGTCGATGGATGTTCCGGCCGAGGTCACGGTCAGTCGCTGTGCTTCAAGGCGCACGGTCGCCGTTCCCACTGTCGTCACTACGGCGGCGCCGTCATGCGTGACCACGGTTTCTGGATACGGCTCATGCAGTCCCCGCAGGTCGTCGACGATCATCGTCGGACGCTCCTCCGGAATCGCCGCGAGCACTTGTTTGGCCTGGTCGATGCCAGTGAGCACGAGCAGCGAGGGGATGCCGGCCTTATTCGCGCCGAGAATGTCGGTGTCGAGGCGGTCGCCAATCATCAACGCTTCGCGTGACTCGTAGCGAGTGAATGCTTCTTCGAAGATTGCTACTTCGGGCTTTCCTGCAATAATCGGAAGCCGGCCCACGGCGGTGTGTACAGCGGAGACGAGCGTGCCGTTTCCGGGCGCGGTTCCGCGAGCTTGGGGAATCGTCCAGTCAGTGTTCGTAGCGATCCAGGGGATGCCGGCGTCGCCACCTTTGAGCGCGAACGCGGCTTCGGCAAGGTGCACCCACGCCACATCTGGGGCAAAGCCCTGCACTACAGCGGCTGGCGAATCTTCAGCAGAACGGGTCACAACAAAGCCGGACTTCTCCAGCTCGCTCGTGAGTCCGTCTCCCCCAACAACCATGACCGTGGCGCCCGCAGGAACCAGTTCGCGAAGCAGCCCCATCGCCGCTTGCGGTGAGGTCACAACATCGTTCGGTTCTACGCGCAGTCCGAGCTCGCTCAGATGAGTGGCGACGGATGCGTCGGTGCGCGAAGCATTATTGGTGATGTACGCGACCTGAGCGCCCTCAATCGCATTGATGTTCTCAACGGCATACGGAATCGCATCCGGTCCACGATAGACAACACCATCGAGATCGGCGAGAACCAGCGTGATGCCGGCGAGCGGTGTCTTACTCGACACGCTCGCCGCTTTCGCCTTTGCTATCGTCAGCTTCGTTCCCGTCAGCTTCGTTAGTGACATCCAGAGGCCCATCGGCATTCTCAATTTCGAACTCTTCTTCGATTATCTCGATGGTGGCGTCGTCGTCTTCGTTCAGCGCATCGGCAGCAACATCGGCTCGATCAAACCAAGTCGCTGCTTCCTCTGCGCGACCGAGTTCTTCAAGTACGGTGCCGTAGGCACCAAAGAGCGCCGGGCTGTAGCTGAAGGCCTTCGTGGGGTCGAGCTGGGGAATCTGTAGCTCGACGAGTGCTTCTTCGGTCTGTCCAAGATCCAGTCGAGCACCAGACATGGCAATCGCAAGTTCCACCTGCACGCCAGTGGACAAAGTGCTGCGGCGCACGGAACGTCCCAGCTCCAATGCACGTTCTGGGCGCTCAAGGCCACGTTCGCTATCAACCATCATCGGAAGTTGGTCATCGCGACCAGATATCCGTCGGTAGGTGCGCAGTTCGCGCAGCGCGAGTGCGTAGTCCTCTGTTGCATAGGCGGTGATTGCGAGTGTTTCGCGCACAACACCGATACGTCCGGCGCGACGTGCAGCCGAAATCGCGTGCTGGTGAGCGAGCTCAGGATCACTCTCGATGAGTTGCGAGACCATCACGAGGTGCAGGGCAACGCCTTCTGCGTTTTCCTTGCTCAGAGTCTTCAGTTCATTGGAAGCAATGCGGTCAAGCATCTTCGGGGTGATTCCCTCAGGGATCTCGGGTGCCTGGTGGAATGCACGAACCGAACGGATGCCGAACGGATCACGATCTTCTTCAGGCTCACGTTCGCTGGCGTTGTGGTCTCCACGCGCGGGCGCTCCGCCCTTGGTCCACAAGCGCTTCTCGGGGGGCCCATCGCTGCGACCTGAACCGCGATCGGGACGTCCTCCACGTTCCGGACGACCGGAGCCATCGTTGCGCTGCGGACGAGCCGGGCGATCACTGCGCTCTGGGCGCCCTGATCGGTCGCTGCGCTCGGGTCGAGCTGAGCGGTCTCCGCGGTCGTCATTGTCACGTCGAGGTCGGTCGGAACCGGATGCTGGCTTGCCGCGAGCTGGACCACCTGCGGCGTTGTCGCGGCGTGGCCTTCCATCGCTTGGTCGTCCCTCGCCTGGTCGCCCACCGGTGGGGCGACCACCAGATCGTGGCGCGCCAGAGCGGTTTCCGTGGGGTCGGCTATCGCGACGTCCATCGTTACCTGACGAATCACTCACTTTTTGCTCCTGAATCTGGGTGGGACTTAACGCAAAATGGCCACCCGCCGTGTCTATTAAACACAGGTGTGGCTATTTTACAATTGAAGTCCGGCGGTGTCCTACTCTCCCACAAGGTCCCCCTTGCAGTACCATCGGCGCAGAGAGTCTTAGCTTCCGGGTTCGGAATGTAACCGGGCGTTTCCCTCTCG
>NZ_JBQIAV010000014.1:0-46733 GCF_054957775.1 Rhodoglobus galactosidasius
CTGGCGATCTCGATACGGTCTTCCAACGTCAAATGTCGGTATTGTGCGGTCAAGGAAGCGCAACCCCTCTCGGTGTGATCTGAACAACCACAACCTATGAGGTGTTGCGCTTCCGTTTAGAACTCGGACAGCCTTCAGGGTCTGTCGCGTACGCTGATCAGGTGAGTACCGCTCTACTAACAGACCAATACGAGCTCACCATGCTCGACGCCGCAATCGGCAGTGGCCGCCATGAACGTCCGTGTGTGTTCGAGGCATTCGCCCGCCGACTTCCTGACAGCCGTCGCTATGGCGTTGTCGCTGGCACCGGGCGCTTGCTCGAACTGGTCGAGCAGTTCCGTTTCGGCGACGAAGAACTGTCGTTCTTGCAACAGAACAAGATTGTTCGGCCCACCACCATCGACTGGCTCGCCAATTATCGCTTCACTGGCAACATCACCGGCTACCGCGAAGGCGACGCCTACTTCCCCGGCTCCCCCGTGCTGATCGTCGAGGGCTCATTTGCCGAGGCCGTGCTGCTCGAAACTCTCGCGTTGAGCGTGCTCAACTATGACTCAGCAGTCGCGTCCGCTGCTGCGCGCATGGTGTCTGCAGCCGACGCACGACCCATCGCAGAGATGGGATCACGCCGCACCGGAGAACGTTCTGCCGTGGCATCCGCCCGCGCCGCGTATATCGCCGGTTTCAGCGCAACAAGCAACCTAGAAGCTGGCCGCAGTTGGGGCGTGCCCACAATGGGCACCGCAGCCCACTCGTTCACGCTACTGCATGACTCAGAAGAAGAAGCGTTCCAGGCTCAGGTTGATGCCTTCGGGCCGTCGACAACGCTGCTCGTTGACACCTACGACGTAGAGAAAGCCGTAGATCTTGCGGTGAAGGTTGCCGGCACTAAACTCGGGGCGGTGCGAATCGACTCAGGTGACCTCGCCGTGCAAGTCGCTTCCGTGCGGGCACAACTGGACTCTCTGGGAGCCACCAACACCCGCATCACAGTCACCAACGACCTCGACGAGCACGCGATTGCCGCTCTGCGGGCTGCCCCTGTCGACTCGTTCGGCGTCGGCACCTCTGTAGTAACCGGATCCGGGCATCCCGCTGCAGGCATGGTCTACAAGCTCGTTGCGCACCACAACGATGCAGGCGAATGGGTGTCGGTCGCAAAGAAGTCCACGGCCAAAGCCACCATAGGTGGACACAAGGCTGCGATACGAACTCTCGAAGACGGCCTTGCCACTACAGAGTTGATCTATCAGGCATCCGAAGGCCGACCCGATGTGGAGGGGCGCGATCTTATCGTCGATCTGATGACGAATGGATCGGCGGATACCCGCTGGCTGGGCCGCGACGGAACTCTCGCCGCACGAGACCACAGCGAACAGTCGCTGGCAGAGCTGCCGCTTAATGCCTTCCGGCTGTCACGTGGCGAGCCCGTCGTGCCGACCATCTATCGCTAGGCGTTAGCAGTTGCGAGCTAGGCGTTAGCCCTTCATCTTTTCGTAAACCTCTTTGCACGTGGGGCAGACAGGGAACTTCTCTGGGTCGCGCCCTGGCGTCCAGAGTTTTCCGCACAGAGCGCGTATGGGCTTGCCTGAGAGCGCCGATTCCATGATTTTGTTCTTGGGCGCGTAGTGCGAGAAGCGTTCGTGGTCGCCCTCTTCAACTTGCTCCTGATTGAGCAGTTCTTCAAGTTCGCGGTCGAGCGTGTCGGTTCCGCCGCCAGTGTGATCGGTGTCAGCCATGCGTCAATTCTACTTCGTGGTTGTCAATTTAGTTCTGGGAGGACTGGGCGAGCAGTTCTGGACCGCGGCGCACCATGATTCGACCACCCCAATACACTCCGACAACCAACACAATCAGTCCAAGAGGCACACCCACGAGGAAAGCAGCCCAGTGCCGTTCGAGCTCAACGAAGGGGTTGAAGAACACCACGGCGAGCACTGGCGCACCAAAAAGCAGGGTGAGCGCGAACGTAAACGACTGCACCGTTGCGGCGTTGGAGACGAGCGCCTGCGGTTGAATGAATGCGCCATGACCGGGAAGCGGTGCTGCGTACGGGAAGGCTGCTGAACTGACGCTTGACACTCCCAGCCCTGCGAACAGCAGGCACAGGCTGAATCCGATCAGACCGGGTAGCGCTTCGGAGTTGCCGACAATGATGACGGTGATGATGTTGCCGACGATGGCGAGGGGGACTCCTACGAGCAGCCCAGGAACGATTCGACCCCAGCGGTCGTCCGCGCCATGCGTATGGGCAGATACGTGGGTCCAGAGTGCTGTGTTGTCGTGCGCAACATCGTTGTGGGCGCTCCACCCGAGGAACAGGCACATGACGGGCACAGGGATCCATGCGATGACGTCGGCACCGACTCCGCCGACAAGGAGAGCGGCGACCATTCCGATGGGGATGATGGGGATCGCGGCCAGTGCAACAAAATAGCGGGCGTCGCGTGCCCAGTAGCTGAGGCTGCGCGCAGCAATTGCCCCCAGCGGTGTTGACGGCATAAGCCGGAACCAGCCCAACCCTGAGCGATGCGTTTCGACGGCACTTCGTTCAGGGCGCGAGAGCACGTAGCCGAGCATGAAGTACCAGCCTGCGGCGAGCACGACAAGGAATCCGAAAGCTATCGCGAGTTTGGCGGCGGCTCCACTCACATCCCCGGCAGCGCTGGCGGCTGGTGCGCTGAACGCGACTCCCAGCGGGGTCCACTCGAGCACGGAAGCAATGCGCCGAAGCGCGGGCAACACTTGCGACTGATAGTCGGAGAGGGCCAAGAGCACAGCCACCGGAAGCGATGCAATGACGAGAGTGATGGCAACGAAGCCGAAGCTCTCTCGGAGTCGGCGGGTGCTCAAGTAGCGTGCCGCGATCAGGCTGGCCAGTCGCGAACCAATAACTGCGGTGGCAATCACGATGAGGCCTGAGAGCACAGCGACGAGGGTGGATGCAGCAGCTCCCGACCAGGCAATAACCTGCGCAACCGCCAGGCCGATCAGCATCAACGCGGGGATGCTGATCGCGCCGGCAAGCAACAACAGCAGCGCGAGGCGGAGCCTACTGACGGGCAGGTAGGAGAATCGGCGCGGGTCTAGTGCATCATCCGCGTTCCAGCCGAGAGGCATGATGAGGAAGCCGGCGAGGGCCATTGAACCAAAGACAACGAGCGTGCTGCCCGCAACTTCTGGGGTGGTTTCGCGCAGGTTTGCGACCGCGATGATTGCGATGACGAACAGAACTGCGCTGTAGAGCAGCACCAGAGCCATGCTTGACGCAACGAGTGGCCCTCGACGGAAGGTGTTCGCGAGGAGCGTCAGTTTCAGTCGGAGAAACTGCTCAACCACTCGAGCCCTCCCCCACTGGAGGTTGTGCCGGTCAGCTGCACGAAACGATCCTCGAGGGACATTCCGTTTCGGACTTCATCAATCGTTCCGTCAGCGAGCAGCGTGCCTTCTACGATTACGGCGACGTGATTGCAGACGCGCTGCACGAGTTCCATGCGGTGGCTGGAGAGCAGCACAGTTCCGCCGGCGTTCACATACTGCTTGAGGATGCGGGTCACTGTTGCTGCTGAAACGGGGTCGACCGATTCAAAGGGTTCGTCGAGCACCAACAGTCGCGGCGAGTGAATCATTGCGGCGGCGAGCGCCACCTTCTTGAGCATGCCTGACGAGTAGTCGCTCACGAGGCGACCCATCACATCGTCGAGCCCGAAGGCGGTCGCCAAATCTGCGGAGCGCTTGCGTACTTCGGCGGCTTTGAGACCGCGAAGCACTCCCGAGTAGTAGAGCAACTGCGAACCCGTGAGGCGGTCGAAGATGCGCAGACGATCTGGGAGCACACCGATAGACCGCTTGGCGATCTCGGGCGAATCCCACACGTCGATGCCATTGACGCTGGCGGTTCCAGAATCGGGACGCAACAGGCCAGTGATCATCGAAAGCGTCGTCGTTTTACCGGCGCCGTTGGGGCCGACGATGCCGTAGAAGACACCCGCACGCACATTAAGGTCAATGTCGTTGACGGCAACTGTGTCGCCAAAGCCCTTCGAAAGCCCGCGAACTTTCAGAACAATATCTGTGGATGTCGCTTCACCCGCGTGAGAGAGCGTCAACCGCACTGCGGCCACCGCATCGCCCGCAGGTTCAGGTTTCTGGTCGGATTGCGGCTTGGGCTCCTGCTCGAGCGCTTGCTCGGCTGTGGGGTCGGACTCTAGCTCTGGTGCTGGAGTGGGCTGCGGCTTAGTTTTGGGCGCGCGCTTGGGAGTTGTGACTGCCTTGGACACGGCAACAGCATCCGGTGCGATCCCAGCCACAACTTCTACAGCCTGCGGCTCAGACGCGATCTCGGCGGCGGGAGTGGGAGCGGGAACAGTGAACTGAGCCGCAAGCGCGCGCAAGCGAGCGAGGCCCGCAAGCACAGCATCCGGCTTTTCTGCGGGTTTCACGGTCTCAGCTTCGGACGACTCCGCTGGCGCTGCAATCGGCTCGGAGGCCGCGGCGGGCTCAGTGACACTCGACGTGGGCGCATTCGGCGTTGGTGCAGTCTGCTTGGGTGCAGTCTGCTTGGGTGCAGTCTGCTTGGCTACAGTCGTCCGAGGTGTCGTCGCCCGACGCGGCGTCGTTGGTTTCGCGCCAGCCGCCGTCGAACTTGCAGCCGCAGGTGCCGCAGACGTAGGTGCCGGCGCCCTAGTTTCTGCAGCATTCGTTGCTGCAGCCTGAGCTGCACCAGCTTTCGTCGCAGCGGCGCTCTTCCCCGCAGGAGTTTTGGGTGCGGCGGATTTCTTGGCAGCGGGCTTGCGAGTTGCAGACGATGTTGGCGCGACGGTGCTCGATTTTGCTTGAGGCCCTCGGGCCGCAGCGGGCTTCCGGGGGCTCGTTGCGGGCCTCGTTGCCGGCGTTTCTACAGTCTTCTTGCCCTCGTCGGGTGTTTGGGCGTTTTCCACTGTCCAAACCTACCAATCAGATGCCGGGCGCATGAGCGAGTATCACAAATAGACAACAACCCCGCAAAATCTATGGAGTTCTCGGCGGGCACAGCTAGCCTGACTATCGCACAAAGGTGTGTCGATTTTACCAATCTCGGGTGAACACTAGGTTAATCAAGACGCCTAATCCCCGGATCCCAGAACTACTGAGGAGACCACCATGACTACACAAGTCGTTATTTTAGCTGCTGGCATGGGCAGCCGTTTGGGCCGCTCGCTTCCAAAGCCGCTTACTGAGCTCAGCGATGGCCGCACCATCATGAAGCAACAGTTCGACAATATCCACCACGCATTCGGCAACAACGTCAAGGTGACCATCGTTGTTGGCTACAAGCTCGAGCACATCATCGAGGCCTTCCCCGAAGCATCGTTCGTTTACAACGAGCAGTACGACCAGACGAACACTTCGAAGAGCCTCATGCGTGCACTGCAGGCATCCACTCCCGGTGGAGTGCTCTGGATGAACGGCGACGTCGTCTTCGACCCGACCGCACTCGAACGTGCAGCAGCCATGGTTACTCGCGACCAATCATTCGTCAGCGTCAACACCGCCAAGGTTTCTGACGAAGAGGTCAAGTACACGACTGACGCAGAGGGTTTCATCAAGGAACTTTCCAAGACTGTCAAGGGCGGCCTCGGCGAAGCCGTTGGCATCAACTACATTTCGCGCGACGCTAAGGCAACGCTGCTACGCCACCTCAAGAAGGTTGGCGACCAGGACTACTTCGAGCGCGGCATTGAACTCGCCATTGAAGAAGACCGCCTACTCATCGAGCCCATCGATATTTCTGACCTCTACGCAATCGAAGTCGACTTTGCTGAAGACCTCGAGCGCGCAAACCTCTTCGTCTAAGCAGACTTTGTCTGGGCATAGGCCCCCACGAACACGAAACGTCGGTACCGCGTATCAGTGCAGTGCCGACGTTTCGTCATTTGCCCGCCTACTATAGGGGCGTGGCAAACACAGCACTGGGCCGACCTGCATGGTCACCCATCACCCGATACCGCCGCACTCTCTGGTTGCTAACCGTCCGTGACCTGCGTGTGCGGTACTCCACCTCAGCCCTCGGCTATGTGTGGAGCATCCTCGACCCTCTGGTCATGGCGGGCATCTACTGGTTCGTCTTCACTCAGGTCTTTGACCGCACGGTCGGCGAGGAGCCCTATATCGTGTTCCTGCTGACGGCGCTGCTGCCGTGGATGTGGTTCAACGGTGCTGTTTCGGATGCCACCCGTGCCTACTTGCGTGAAGCCAAGCTAATTCGTTCCACCAAAATCCCCCGCACCATCTGGGTAGCGCGACTCGTACTCTCAAAGGGAATCGAGTTCATCGCCAGCCTGCCTGTGCTCGCGGTCTTCGCGCTTGCCACCGGCGCCGTGCTGCACTGGGAAACCGTGTACTTCCTGCTCGGCGTTGTGCTTCAGGCGATCCTCACCGTAGGCGTCGGTCTCATTGTTGCTCCCCTCGTCGTGTTCTTCCGAGACCTAGAGCGCGCAACCAAGCTGGCGCTGCGCTTTCTCTTCTACGCCTCCCCCATCATTTACGGGATCCCTGACTTGCAGAGACTAGGGCTCGACGGCGTGGCCGCGTTCAACCCCCTTGCCGGAATCTTTTCGCTCTACCGCGCTGCCTTCTTTCCCGACCAACTTGACTGGTATGCCGTTCTAATCGGGGCTCTCATGAGCTTGATCTTGGTTGCCGTCGGCATCCTCGTCTTCGTGCGCACCGAACGTGCCGTGCTGAAGGAGATCTAATGGCCGACAATTTTGTGATTCAGGTGCGGGATGCCGGCATCCGGTTTCGACTCAATCGGCGATCACGCCGCAACTTCAAAGACCTGTTTGCCGGTCGAAAGCGTCGCGCACGCGCCAATGAGTTTTGGGCACTGCGCCACGTGAACTTTGATGTGACCGCCGGCGAAGCGATCGGTGTTGTTGGGCGAAACGGCCAAGGCAAATCGACACTTCTCAAGCTGGTTGCCGAAGTCATGCTTGCGGACGAGGGCGACGTGCAGGTCGCTCAGGGCGTGGCCCCGCTCATCGAAATCACCGGAGGCTTTGTCGAAGATCTGAGCGTGCGCGACAACGTGTACCTCACCGCCGGCCTGCACGGAATGACAAAGCGCGAGATCAGCGATCGCTTCGACGAAATCATTAGCTTCGCTGAAATCGAACGTTTCATCGATACCCCCTACAAACATCTCTCGAGCGGCATGAAAGTGCGCATCGCATTCGCCGTAATCTCACGACTCGAAGAACCCATTATTTTGGTGGATGAGGTTCTTGCGGTTGGCGATAAAGCCTTCCGTGAGAAGTGCTACCGCCGCATCGAAGAGCTGCTCGAGGGCGGCCGAACGCTGTTCTTCGTCTCGCACAACGAACGCGACCTTCGTCGCTTCTGCAGCCGCGGTCTCTACCTCGACAAGGGCGAGCTAGTGCTCGACGGCCCCATCAGAGACGTACTGGCCCGCTACAACGCAGATTACGGTTCCTGAACGGCTGCCTAACTCTCGGGGTGGCGTCAGATCGCTCCGGTACGCTTTAACCCATGGCCTCAAGCGAACTAAACACGTCGCACCCCATGGTTGTGCGCGGCATCGACCGTGTACTCACCGTGCAGCGCCCCGTTGTGCTCGCGCACATTCGCAGCATCCGCAAGGGCAAGCCGAACGCGAGCTCGGACGAGATTATCACCATCCTTGAGCGCCGCTATTTGGCCGCGGTGACGACCGGGGGCGCGCTTGTCGGCGCCAGTGCGGCAATCCCCGCGGTGGGCACTGGAGCATCGTTGGCGCTCTCGAGCGTCGAAACAGCAGGCTTTCTCGAGGCCAGTGCGCTCTTCGCCCAATCGGTTACTGAAGTTCATGGAATCGTCGTAGATGACCCCGACCGTGCGCGGGCGCTTGTGATGACGATGGTGCTCGGCAGCGCCGGCAGCGACCTCGTGAAACAGCTTGCCGCACAAGCCACCGGCTCAGGCGCTGCCCGTTCCGCTTACTGGGGCGAGACCCTAGCCAAAGGCGTGCCCACCGCGCTTATGGGGCCCCTCGCCGACCGCATCAAACACACCTTCTTGAAGAAGTTTGCGACAGCTCAGGGCACCAACATTGTTGGACGACTTATGCCCTTCGGCATTGGCGCCGTGATCGGCGGAGGCGGCAACCATATCTTGGGGCGACAAATCATTCGCACCGCCCGTCAAGGCTTCGGCCCTGCACCAGCCATGCTGCCGGCGTGGCTTGAGCCCGTGCTCATTGTCAAGGCGTCCAAGACATCGAAAACTCCCAAGACGCCGAAGGCACTCGGCGAGCGCAAAGAAGTCGGCGAGCGCAAACGGATACCGCAGTTGCCCCAACTGCCCAAGCTGCGCAAACGCCAAGCCTGGGTTGAACTCGAAAGCTTCGCCGAACTCGACGACCACGTCGATATCGACGCCCTGACAACAGACGAAAGTGCAGTTGCCGAGAGGGACGAACGCACCTAGCTCAGCTACTCGGCAGCGGAGGACTCGTCGTCATCCTCAAAAGGATCACCTTCGCTGCCCTGACGATCGCCGATGTGGATTTGTGCATGTCGGTGCCACCGAGCGACCAACGATTCGACAGCATCGTGGAAGCGCGCTGTCGCTGCTCCCGGGCTCGTATCGCCAAAGTGACGCTCAGCCCAATATCCCAGACGTTCTTTCGCTTCTGCATCGAACTGCACACGGCTGACGATCGACAGGATGTCGTCGGCTTGATCGGCGCGCAACCATTCGCACGCTCCTAGGTAGCCTGCCTCGTCGATGTCTGCCGAGGCTGACACCGGTCGAGCAACGATGAGCGGTTTACCCGTGGCGAGCCGGTCATAGACCATTGCCGAAACGTCAGTGATGGCAACATCCGCTGCCACCAACTGCCAACCCAACTCTTTGCCATCGTCGTAAATGTGCTGAACCGAGGGATCGGACTCGTTGGCCTCAGCAATCGCCGCAATGATCGCGATATTCGCCCGATTGTATTCGTCGTCGACAACACCACTGCGCGGGTGCGGACGGTAAATAAAGCGGTGCTTGTCACTGGCAAGAACGGCTTTAGCCAACGCAACACCGTGCGTGGCGATTGAGCCGTACGCCGCAGCCTCCCGGTCGCCCTCCCAAGTAGGCGCATAGAGCACAACAATGCGGTCGTCTGGCGTGTACGGCAGCTCACCGACAAAATGGTCGGCCTGCGGACGCCCGATCGGGATGGCCCGCTTCTCGAGATCGAAATCCCACAGCTTGTGGTTCAGCCGCTCGAGCGCGGCCTCGCCGGCAACAAAGCTGAAGTCATAGGCCTTGAACTGGTTTGTGGTCATGTACATTTTGTCGCTCTCACCATGGTTGATGAAAACGTGCCACATGCGGCCGTAACGGAACATCTGAAAGTTCTTGGAATTCTGATTGACGTAGAACACAATCTTCAGCGGCTGCTCTGACACAAACTTTTCAAGCTCTGACACCCGACGCAGGTAGACAGTCGGAACTGGCGCCTCATCCCACAACGCCAACACCGAACTCGGTGAACGCGCGATGATCGTCACCGGAAAACGTTTCGACAGCTCAGCAAGCGGCGCGTACCACTGGCGTATTTGGTAGAGATTTACCTTGGTGTCGGCGAAGTAGACGGCGATGCTTACTGACCCAGGCGTCGGCAGCGGATGCTCGCCCAAGAGGTTCGCGACGTGTCGCCGATTGTGGCGCGAACGCAGCATTGTGCGCACCACTTTGCGAGCGGTCTTGAAATCTTTCAGTAGCGCCATGGTCTCAATCAAATCGGTGGAGGGCCGGTGCAACGCACTTCCCACCACACCGTTACCGAGCCAATGATGATGCGGTGGCGTGAGATTGGGCCGCGGTCTCGATAGTACCCGCCCTCGCCCACTCCGCATTCGAGGGGGCAGCGTACTGGAAGACGCAGGTTTTCGCAGGTTTAGAAGGTACGATTGATAGAATGACCGATTCTGATTCAACCGCACCGTCTGACACCACCGAGACCGCGATCACTTTCTCCGACCTCGCGCTCAGCGATGCGGTACTGAAAGCGGTCCGTGAAATTGGCTACGAGACGCCTTCTGCGATCCAAGCCGCCACCATTCCTACTCTTCTTGAGGGGCGCGACGTAGTCGGCCTCGCACAGACCGGAACAGGTAAGACTGCAGCGTTTGCGCTGCCCATCCTGTCCCGCCTCGATGTTTCTCAGAGCAAGCCGCAAGCTCTCGTGCTCTCCCCCACCCGCGAACTCGCGTTGCAGGTGTGTGAGGCATTCGAGAAGTATGCAACCCACATGCGTGGCGTTCACGTGCTTCCCGTTTACGGCGGCCAGGCCTACGGTGTGCAGCTTTCTGCACTGCGTCGTGGAGTTCACGTTGTTGTCGGTACTCCCGGCCGCATCATGGACCACCTCGCCAAGGGAACCCTTGACCTCTCTGAGCTCAAGTACCTCGTGCTCGATGAGGCCGACGAAATGCTCAAGATGGGCTTCGCCGAAGACGTTGAGACGATTCTCGCCGACACCCCAGACGACAAGCAGGTCGCGCTGTTCTCGGCCACCATGCCGGCACAGATTCGCCGCATCTCCAAGAAGTACCTGAACAATGCTGAAGAGATCACGGTCAAGTCGCAGACCACCACCTCGGCAAACACCAGCCAGCGTTACCTCGTTGTCTCGTACCCGCAGAAGGTCGACGCACTGACCCGCATCCTCGAAGTCGAAAACTTTGAAGGAATGATCGTCTTCGTTCGCACCAAGAGCGAAACCGAAAACTTGGCTGAGAAGCTGCGTGCGCGTGGCTACTCGGCGGCGGCAATCAGCGGTGACGTGGCTCAGGCCCAGCGCGAGCGCACCGTCAACCAGCTCAAGTCGGGCAAGCTCGACATCCTCGTAGCAACCGATGTTGCTGCTCGCGGACTCGACGTTGACCGCATCAGCCACGTTGTGAACTTCGACATCCCCGTTGACACCGAGTCGTACGTGCACCGCATTGGCCGCACCGGTCGTGCCGGTCGCAGCGGTTCCGCAATCAGCTTTGTCACCCCGCGCGAGCGTCGCCTCCTCACCGCAATCGAGAAAGCCACCCGCCAGCCGCTGACCCAGATGCAGTTGCCGTCGGTTGAAGACGTTAACTCCACACGACTGACTCGCTTCGATGACGCAATCACTGAAGCGCTCAACCAGCAGGCTCGCATTTCTGCATTCCGCGAGATCATCGGTCACTACGTCGAGCACCACGATGTTCCTGAGACGGATGTCGCTGCTGCTCTTGCTGTCGTCGCCCAGGGCGAAACTCCCCTGCTGCTGTCGGCTGAAGAAGAGCGTGCTCAGCGTTTCAGCGAGCGCGAAGAACGCAGCTCACGCAACGATCGTCCTGAGCGTGGCGGAGACCGCGGCGGTGACCGCGGTGACCGTCCCGAGCGTCGTCCCCGTTCCACCAAGCCGATGACTGCGTACCGCATTGAGGTCGGCAAGCGTCAGCGCGTCGAGCCTCGCCAGATCGTTGGTGCACTCGCCAATGAGGGCGGACTGAGCCGCGACGACTTCGGCCACATACAGATTCGTCCCGATTTCTCACTCGTTGAGTTGCCCGCCGACATGTCAAAGGACGTGCTTGGGCGTCTGCGCGACACTCGCATCAGCGGCAAGCTGATCGAGATCAGCCCCGACCGCAAGGCAAATGGCGGCGGAGCGCGCGGCGCTGACGGCAAGTACCCCAGCCGGGACCGTTCGTTCGAGGGTGGCGCCCGCGCTAACCGCGAACGCGAAGAGTCGCGCGGCTACAATAAGCGTGATTCGGGCCCTCGTGACGACGCTGGACGCGATAGCGCTCCTCGCGACAGTGGCAGCCGTTACGAAGATCGCCCCACGCGCAAGCCGCGCAGCTAGCGGATCGTCGCTAGCAGCGGGACGTAGAGACTTAGATCACGGGAGGGCGGCCGGCGCGAGCCATCCGCCCCACGGTCGCCCAGCTGATGCGGCGGCGGCCTCCCGGGTTCTCTCGCCATCCGGCAAACCAGCCGCCCCACCAGGCACGCATGCCAACGGGGTTGCGGGCTGATCGCAGAATCTGAATTGCGGTCCAGCTGGCAACGTAGATTGGCGCGAGCACGACTGGCAGGTTGCGTTTTGCCAACCAGATGCGGTTTCGTGCGTTGAGCCGGTAATAGTAGCTGTGCCGTGCGGGGTCGATGGCTGGGTGATTCGCGACCAGATCTCCGGCATACCAGGCGCGTTTTCCGGCGCCCCACACTCGCCACGCCAGCTCTATGCCTTCGTGGGCATAGAAGTAGGGGTTGCCCCATCCGTCGATCTCGTCGAACAGCAGGCGAGGCATAAGCACTGCACCTTCCCACACGGAGAAGACGTCACTCGGATGCTGTGGGTCACCCTTGCGGATGCGCGGGATCCACCGGCGCGGGTTCTCTTTGCCTTCGGCGTCTTCGACGCGCGGTTGCAGGAGCCCAATCGTGGGGTCGGCAACGATCTTGCCGACAGCATCGCTAAGGAAGGTGGGCGATGGGATGCTGGCGTCGTCGTCAAGAAAGAAAATCCAGTCGCCGTTAACGTGCTCTACACCGCGGTTGCGACCTGCGGGGATGCCGAGGTTTTCCGGCAGGTGAAGGCCCCTCACACCATCCGGAAGCCCGGTGGGCTCCCAACCGTTGCCGACGACCACGATGTCGAGCTCGACGCCTTGCTGCGCTTGTAACGAGGCGAGGCCACGATTGAGGTCGTCGGGGCGCTTTCCCTGAGTGAGGGAAACGACGCCGATGCGGTGGGTCATGAGCGGACGCGCTTGGACGCCATGATCGCCACAAAGTGGCCGGCAAGCGCGAGTGCTGCCAGCGGAAGCAGAATGAGAAGCACGGTGCGTTCGGCCGCGAGAGCCGGCACGAAGAGCGCCACGATCGCTGTCGCGAAAGCAATCATGGTGAGTTCCACCGAGTGGTACAGGCGGTGGAAGGGAACGAAGCGGGCCAGCCGACGCAGTTTCGCGACGACACTGTGGCTCGGTACTGCTTCGCCCTTGCGGTCGCTGAGTTTCTCAAGCCCGGCATTGGCACGCGCAACGTGCACCATGTCGTTGAGGGCTTTGTTCAGCACGATGAGAAGCGCGAGTGCAAAGCCTGCGGTGGTCCAGGCGAAGTCTGCGGGAAAGTCGAGAGGCCAGCCGGCCGCACGGATGCCGAGAGCAATCGGGATGAGCGCCTCTGTTGTGTAGTGCCCGACTTTGTCGAGGAACACCCCGGCCGGTGAGCGCGTGTTGCGCCAGCGGGCAACTTCGCCATCGCTGCAATCGACGAGCATCTGCATTTGGCCGAGCACGAGGGCGAGGGCGGCACCGGTAAAGCCGGGGATGAGGAGGGCTGCTGCGGTGAGCCACCCCGTGAGGATCATGAGCCCGGTTACACCGTTGGCGCTGATGGATGTCTTCAGCAGCATCCATGTCAGGTACGGCGAAATGTCGCGCAGGTAGAGGGAAGCGGTCCAGTGTTCGGCGTTGGCGCGCATCCGCACCTCTGGGGGCTGCGTTACTTCTCGCAGCTGCGCGATGCTCTGCGGGCGGGCTGAGGGCTCTGCTGGTGTGCGGATGGACACGCTGTTACCTTCCCGTTTGCGCAGTGATGTTTTTGGTGAGCTTCAGGAATCCGAGGATGAAGCCTGTGCCCCAACCGAAGTGGATGCACGGCAACACGATCAGATACCAAAGACCTGATCGTAGCCCCTCTTTGGCTGCCGCAATGCCTGACGCTGCAATTACGAAGAGAGCGTAGATCGCTGGTGCGATGTAGGCGAAGCTCAACCAGCCGGCGCTCGTTGCGCTGCCGATGATGCCGAGGATGAGACCGATGAGGGTGCCGAGCACGGCGAGTGGTGGCACGAAGTAGCGCAGGGAGTTTGCGGTGCCGAAGCGGCGTGCGAGTTCTCCGCGCCAAATTCCTGTGGCCACAAATTGGCGGATGAGTTTGCGCAGGCTTGATCGCGGGCGGTAGACGACTTGGAGTTCTGGGGTGAACCAGACTGTGCCGCCGCTGGCGCGGAGTCTGCGGTTGAGTTCCCAGTCTTGGCCGCGCTTGATGTCTTCATCGAAGAGTCCGACTGCGACGAGGCGATCTCGTTGGAAAACACCGAGGTAGGCGGTGTCGGCGGGGCCTGCTTTACCGCCGGTGTGGTGCTGGGTGCCGCCGAGGCCTTCTGGCGATCCGTAGGCGTGCGCGACTGCCCGCTCGAAGGGCGTGCGACCTTCAGCTTTCATGATGCCGCCGACGTTGTCTGCACCGGTGCGTTCGAGTGTCTCTACGGCGACACGGGTGTAGTCAGTTGGCAGTACGGAGTGGGCGTCTACGCGCACCACGATGGGGTAGGTTGACGCGCGAATGGCGGCGTTGAGTCCACCAGGGGTGGAGCCAAGTTCGTTGGGGATGTGACGGATGCGCGGGTCGTGACGGGCCATTTCGTCGATGACGGCGTTGGTTCCGTCGACGCTGGGGCCGAGCGCGAGCACGATTTCGAAGGAGCCTTCGTAGTCTTGCGCTGTCAGGCTGTCGACGGCTGCCTCGATGTGTTCAACTTCGTTGAGTACGGGCATCACGTATGACACACCCGTGAGGGCTTGAGCCTTCTTTGCCATGTGTTCCAATGCGTCAGACCGGGTTGTCGGTCGAGCTTATCGCGTCGGGGGCGAACTCGGGGCGTACACACGTATGCGGCGCGCATGGGCTGGTGTGCCCGTGCGCGCCGCACAGTGGTTGTTGCTTGTGTGTTAGTTCAGCGAACCTAATGTGACGTCGACGGTGTAGGCCTTTCCGGCGCGTACGTAGCTGAGGGTGGTTTTTTCGCCGGCGGATAGTGCTCGCACTTGCGCGGTGAGGTCGGTTTTGTTGGTGATGGGGCGGCCGTCGAATCCGGTGACGATGTCGCCTACCTTGAGTCCTGCATCCGCTGCGGCTCCACCGTCGGATACGTCAACGATGCTTGCGCCGACAACTTGTGCGTCGCTTTGGGCTGGATCATCGGTGACGTCGGCTACTGAGGCTCCGAGGAGGCCGTGGGTTGCGGTTCCGTTTTCGAGGATTTCGTTTGCTACTCGGCTGGCTAGGTTGGCGGGGATTGCGAATCCGACGCCGATGTTGCCTGCGGTGCCTCCGGAGGATGCGATGGCTACGTTGATTCCGATGAGTTCACCGTCGGAGTTCAGTAGTGCACCACCAGAGTTGCCGGGGTTGATGGCCGCGTCAGTTTGGATTACGGAAAGCGCAACGGAGGCTTGGTTTGCGCCGTTTTGGCCGCTGTTTTCGCCGAACAGGTCGAAGTTCCAGAGGTCTGGTGCGTCGCTGTTGTCGGGTTCTGGTGTGGTTTCGGGGTCTGCGGGTAGTGCCGACGATGCAATGGTGATGCTGCGGTTGAGTGCGCTCACGATTCCGCTGGTGACGGTGCCGGAGAGTCCGAGCGGGGCGCCGATGGCAACGGTGCTGTCTCCGACGTTGAGGGCGCTGGAGTCTGCGATGTTGACGTAGGGCATGTCGCTGGCGTCGTCAATGTTGATCACGGCGATGTCTGAGATGGGGTCGAAGCCGACGACGGTTGCGGAGAGTAGGCGGCCGTCGTTTGTGGTGACGGTGACTTTGGGGTCGGCTACTTTACCGTCGAGGGTGACGACGTGGGCGTTGGTGATGACGTTTCCGTCTGCACTGATGATGACGCCTGATCCGCTGCCGCCGGTGTTTTGGCCTGTCACGTTGATGGTGACGATGGCGGGTGCCGCTTTCGCGACGACTGAGGTGACGAGTGTTGCGTTGCCGGGGTCGTTGACGGTGATGGATGTGGGGTTTGCTGCTCCGCTGACCACTGAGGTGGCTTGGTTGCCGACTGCCCAGAGTGCGACGCCGGCTCCGGATGCGCCTCCGAGGAGTGCGACGATTGCGAAGCCTGCGACGAGCCCGAGCGTCATGCTGGACTTTTTCTTCTCGGGTTTCGCGTGACTGTCGTCAGCGCCGGTTGTGGCTGCCGGCCCGAAGCTTGCTCCGGGGGCTGCCTCGGGAATGGTCGCTCCCGCTGCGAGGTCATGCGCCGACGTTGGTTCGCTGGTCGGGGTGGTGTTTTCGCCGGGTGTTGTTGCGGGGGTCGGTTCTTTGGGGACCTCAGTCATGTTGTGCTCCTTTCGGCGGTGCAAGCTTCTATCGCCAACCTGAACATTCTATTTACATGCGCTGTGTGGCGGCTGCGTGGTGGCTGCGAGTCAGCCCGGCTGTTGTCAGATGAGGGTGCTGCCGAGGGCTGCGAGTGTGCCGAATGCGATGCCCCAGAGTGTGATGGAGATGATTTGCCAGAGGATGACACTGTTTTTGGATGCGCCGAAGGAGACCATGGCTGCTGAGGTGATTTGACTGGGGAGGACTGTTTGGCCGAGGAGGCTGACGCCGGGTACTCCGTATTTGTCGAATTGTTTTCGAAGTCGTTCTTTGCGGGGCGTGGCTGGTTTGGGTTCTTTGCGTTTGGTGACGCTGGTGCGTACTCCGTGTGCGCTGAGTACGACGATGATCATGGAGAGTGTGTTGCCGATGATGGCGGCAAGGATCGCGATGATGGGGTTGATGCCGGCGAGGATTCCGATGACGGATCCGAAGTAGGACTCGATGAAGGGAATCGCTGAGGCGAGGATCACGCCTACCCATTGCAGTAAGGGTGGGAGGGATTCGGTGAAGTTTTGGAGTGCGTCGATCATTGGGGCTTTCTTTGTGGTGCGGTGAGGTTCTTTGGCAGGCTAGCAGCCGATGCCGGTGGGGTTAGCGATGCAGTCTTTATCGACGAGCACGGTGGTGGCATGGCCAGCGGTTGCGGTGATTGGTGGCGCGACAATCGTGAGGGTGCCGACAACGTTTCGCCAGCCGGATTCCGCGACGCGGTATTCGGCGGCGTAGGTCACTGACACCGTGATTGTGTAGTTGCCTGGCTCTTCGTAGGCGTGACTGGTGGGTGTGGGGTCAAATTCGGCGATCGTCTGCTTCGCCCACGTAGTGCCTGCGGTGCCCAGTGTCGCGGTTGTGCCGTCGCCGTAGTTCCAGTTGTAGGCGATCGGGGTGAATCGCACTTGGGCTGTGCCGCCGAAGAGCGTTCCGTCGACAATATGGGGGGATGCGTTGGCATAGAAGTTTGTTGCAAGGCCCACGATCATCCACTGGTTGGGTTGCATTGCCGCACTAGGGGATTGCGGGCGGAATGTTGCGATGTCGGAGATAGTAACGGGGCCGGTCTCGCCTGCGTCGTCGTCGGCCGGTGGCGTCCAGGGAACACACTCGATGCGCTGCAAGTCGCACCACGCCTCTTCGACGCTGTCGAGGACGTCGACTGGAGCCTCGAAGCTGACACCGCCTGCAGAGTTGTCGCTCGAACCAGAGCCACCCGATGCGGGCGTCTCAATTGTCGCGCCGAGGGTGACTGCTCCGTCTCCGGGCGCTGCCGTATCAACGCACGCACCGAGATCAGCATCGCTCTCAAGACAAACTGGGCCGCTATCCGCAGTAGCGGTGACCGGTACGCCGGTCACCAACATGGCCGTTGCCAGAATGACCACAGAGAGCCCGTGAGCCGTGGTCAACACTTTCCAGATTCCCAAAGCTGCTGATCCGACACTAGGAGCCGATTACTGGACGGATTCAAGTCGAACGTAACCTGCATCGTTGACTTGTCAGGGCGGCCCTCAACTACCAATGAAACACCCTGCGAATCAAGAACATCGACGTTGGAGACGTCTCTGCATAGGTACACGGCAACAATCTCTTTAGGACCCGTTCCCGGAGAGTATCTCTGCAACGTGAAACCGCTTGCTATCGGGGTCCCTATCCGACTGTTTCCGTCCTCCTCGAAGCTCTCGAACGATTCAACCGAGAGTTCAAGGAATTCTCCGACGGCCACTTCCGAAAGCCGCCCCGGTTCTGCACCGCCGTCAGTGAATATCGCGTCCGCAACTCGCGTGTACTCCGCATACGCCTCTTCGGCCGCCGCTAGCGCCTCTTCGTCGCTTGCGTAGGGCGCGACGAAGGTTGCCGTCGGCTCGGGTGGGGTTGAAGCGTCGGAGGGCGCGCATCCGCTCAGCAAAGCCAAAAGGAGCGCACCGCCCGCCGCGCGTACGAGATTCGGTAGCCGCATACAACGACGTTAAGCATCCGTCACGAATGAGGCGCTGGACTTTCCACAGCTAAAAGCGGAAACCAGCCCCGCAACTAGTTAGGCTTGCGGAACAATGACAGTCACCGGATCTTGGGAACGCGCCGCCAATGGCGCCATGCTGCTTGGCGCCGACGGGCAACTGAGCCAAACAATTTTTGCCGAAATGTCGGCACTCGCCGTCAGTACCGGCGCCATCAACCTAGGCCAGGGCTTCCCTGACGAAGATGGGCCCATCGAGGTTCTGGATGCCGCCCGCAAAGCCATCAGCGACGGCGTCAATCAGTACCCGCCAGGCAACGGCCTGCCCGTGTTGCGCAACGCCATCTCCGAGCACCAAGAACGTTTCTACGGCATCGAAATCGATCCCGACACCGAAGTGCTCGCCACCGCAGGTGCCACTGAAGCGCTTGCTGCCACCATCCTCGCCCTCACTAATGAAGGCGACGAGGTCGTCACCCTCGAACCCTTCTACGACGCCTACGGCGCCATGATCAACTACGCCCGCGCCACCCACATAACCGTGCCGCTGAGAGCGCCCGACTTTCAGCCCAACCACGACGACATCCGGGCCGCCTTCAGCGGACGCACCCGCCTAATCATCCTCAACAGCCCACACAACCCCACCGGTAGTGTGCTCGATCGCGAAACCCTCGAACTCGTCGTCGAACTCGCGCACAAATATGATGCCCTCATCGTGACCGACGAAGTGTACGAACACATCACCTTCGGCTACGAGCACATCCCCATCGCGAGCCTGCCCGGCGCATTCGACCGCACCATCAGCATCTCCAGCGGCGGCAAAACTTTCAACACCACCGGCTGGAAAATCGGCTGGATCACTGCACCCCAGCCCATCCTGCAAGCCATCATGGCCGTAAAGCAGTACCTCACCTACGTCAACGGTGCCCCACTCCAGCACGGAATCGCTGTCGGCCTCGGACTGCCCGACGACTACTTCACCAGCCTTGCCGACGGACTCGCCCGCAAACGCGACACCCTCGGAGCAGGACTCCGCAACGCCGGCTTCGACGTCACCACACCCCAAGCTGGCTACTTCATCATTGCGGATGCCGCACCACTCGGAGTCACCGACGCCGCCGAATTCTGCCGCACCCTCCCCGACCTCGCCGGAGTCGTCGGAATCCCCATCACCGCCTTCGTGCACCCACAGAGCCACGACGACTACAGGACACTCATCCGCTTTGCCTTCTGCAAGCAAAACGACGTGCTCGATCGCGCCGCCGCACAACTCGCCGGAATGAAACTGCGCCACTAGCTAAAGAAAACTAGCGCTCGTCGAGCGGGTGCACGCCATAGCGACGCAACTCAAGCGCGGGATTGATCGCTCGCACCTCCTCAAGGCGAGCGTGCTCAATGTGGGCGACCGCAACATCCGTGCGCTCCCCAATCGTCACCAGCTCAACACCCATCGGGTCAACCACCATACTGTTGCCCACACCAATCGGTGGTGCATGATCGGCTGCCGCAATAAAGACCGTGTTCTCTATCGCCCGCGCCGTGAGCAGCGTGCGCCAGTGGTATTCCTTCAAAGGCCCACGCACCCACTCAGCAGGCACGACAATGAGGTTGGCTCCCGCATCCACCAACCGGCGTGACACCTCAGGGAACCGGATGTCGTAGCAGGTTTGCAAACCGACAGTGAAGCCCTCCCACGTGAACGTCTCAGGCGCACCAATCGACCCCGGAATAACCCAGTCAGACTCGCGCTGCCCAAAGGCGTCATAGAGGTGCTGTTTGCGATACGTCGCCACCACAGCACCCGTCGGCGCAATCGCCACAAGGGTGTTCGAAAAACGGCCGACTTCGTCGCTTGACTCCAACATTCCCGCAGCGACATGAATACGCAACCGCTGCGCTAACGACGTCAGAGCTTGCACGAAAGGGCCATCAAGTGGTTCAGCCGCAGCCAACCAGTCATCACCCATCGTCGGAGTGAAGTACGCCGAATACTCGGGGAACACCACAAAACTCGCCCCGCGCGAAGCTGCGCGCTCGGCAAGCTCCGTAACCTTCGCGATGTTCTCATCGCGGTCGGCACCGGGCGCAAACTGGGCAACAGCAATAGTCGAAGCAGAATTCATGGCCCCAGCCTACGACCCGCCAACGCGAGTCGACACAGCAAGCTCGCCCACCGGCGCGAGCGACACCGCAGATTACTGGTTCGCGCCCTCAGCAATCTGCTTGCGATACGGCAGCAGCGCAGCTTTCATGCCCACACCGAGCACACCCACAAGACGGTCGTCGCGGTAGTAACCCACGGCAACCTGATCGGCCAAGTCTCCCTCAAGGATGCGGATGTCGTCATCCGACACCAACCCCAACAGACCATAAGCCTGCAGCTTGATCTCGAACTGGTTCGACCAGAACGACGGCATCGGAGCGAACGGCTTCGCGACAACGTCATCGAAAGAACCATCATCAGAAAGGTATGCGGCGAGCACTGCGCCAGCACGCTTGCCAGTATCCGTCGGGATGTTCCAGTGCTCAATACGGCGAGGCACATCGTCGAACATCGGGTTCGGGAAGCGGGCAATATCGCCGACGACATACACGTCGTCGCGAGCAACACCGTCGGTCGTCACGGCACGCATCGCATTGTCGGCGAGCACACCATCACCGAGGTCAAGACCGGTGCCCTCAAGCCATTCGATGTTGCACTCCGAGCCAATCGACTCGATCACAACATCGGCGGGCACAACGCGGCCATCGCTCAGCTCAACAGACTCGACCGAAGTCTCGCCATTGATCGCAGCAACAGTCACGCCCGAGAAAATCTCCACGCCCTCAACGTTGAGGCGCCGACGCATTTCCTGAGCAACCAACGAGCCAAGCGGACGGATCATCGGCTCAACACTCGGCGTCACAATCGTGACCGAACAGCCCAACTTGCTGGCGGTCGCGCTCAGCTCGCAGCCCAAGAAGCCCGAGCCGACAACAACCACGCGCGCACCCGGCGTGAGCTCGGCACGCAACGCCATCGCGTCATCGAGCGAACGAACCACGTGGCGGCCAGCGATCGGCGCAAAGTCCAAACGGCGAGCGCGCAAACCCGTCGCAATTACCAGCGCACGCCAGGGCTGCACCTTGCCATCGTCAGTAGTCAGTGTGCGAGCGTCAAGGTCGACCGCGGATGCCCGCACCCCGAGCATCCACTCAACATCACCCATCTCGGCTCGCGACGGGAACGCGACAGCCTCGTGCGTGACATCAGTGGCCAGCACCTCTTTAGAGAGAGGCGGACGGTTATAGGGCGCGTGAAGTTCGTCACCCACCACACGGATAGCACCGGTGTAGCCCGAACGACGAAGAGACTCCGCCGCTCGAAGCCCACCCATCGCCGCACCGACAATAACAACCGGTGCGGCGGGGTTAGCCTCAGACACTATTCGACGATTCGGATGGCCTGCATCGGGCACACGTCTACAGCGGCCTCAATGTTGTCGCGTTCGGAGTCGGGCGCTTCAGCCACGTACTCAAGCTTGTCGTCATCGTTGAGCTTGAAGTTGTCGGGTGCCTCGAACACGCACTGGCCATAATGCTGGCACTGGTTCATGTCGACTTCGATTTTGATCATCGTTTTTCCTCAACTCTCGACGGGTAGAGATCTTTAGATGGAGTTCGAATGCCTCGGAACTCCCAATCGCCACCCATTGCGGTCGACATTACCTCTTCACTCTGGGTGGGCTGTGCACCCACGTCGGTGCGGATAGGAGTCGGGCCGGTAACAATGCGGTTTGTGAGCTTACCGAGCCCCTCAACCTCGACCTCAACAACGTCCCCAGGCTGAACCGGGCGCGAGAACGCGGGCGTTCCCGAGAACAGCATGTCGCCGGGGCTCAGCGTGATCGTGCGCGCAATGTCGGCAACGAGATAGTTCATATCCCACTCCATGTTGTCAGTGTTGTCGTCTTGCTTGACCTCACCGTTCACAATGGTGCGCAACTGCTTGCCACGGAAATCCCAGTCCGTGACCAGGCCGGGGCCAACAGGGGCAAGCGTGTCGCTGCCCTTCACCCGAAGCATGGAACCGGCATCCGTGTCGCGGAAATCGTGCAGACCATAGTCGTTACCGATCGAGTAGCCAGCGATGTAGTCGCTTGCCTCATCGGGAGAAACGTTGCGGCAAGTGCGACCAATGACGATCACGATTTCGCCCTCAAAGTTCAACCACTTGCAGCCCTCGGGACGCACCACATCACCCTTGTGGGTATTGAGTGCGGTGACCGGCTTCTGAAAGTAGGTTGGCGCCGACGGCAGCTTGGTCATGAACTCTTCAGTGCGACTTGCATAATTCAAGTGCACGGCGATGATCTTGCTTGGCTCAGTCGGAGGCAAATGGATGGCGTCGTCGACGCCCACCTCGCGGCCGTCGCCAGCAACAAGCGTGTCGCCATGGCGCGTTACCTGCGTCGGGTATCCATCAAGAAGTACTCTGCGGTACTCAGTCACGAGAAAGGACCACATCCTTTGCTGCCGGGAAGCCACCTTCTGGCTTCGGGAACCATACGTGCACCTGTCCGGTGCCGATTGAATTTTCGTACTCGCTGTACATCACGCCGGGGGCGGTGCACTCGTCTTCACCGATCGCGCCAGCAGTCATCAGCCAGTGGCCGAACATCGCTTCGGGGCGAACCTTGTGGAACGCGGGCATGGTTTCCAACACCTTGGCGTGGTTACCCTCCTTGAACCAGTCAAGACGCTCGTAGTCTGCCTCGCGGGCAGCATCCGAGAAGATGTGGGCCGGATCGG
This sequence comes from Rhodoglobus galactosidasius, assembly GCF_054957775.1. Taxonomy (NCBI): domain Bacteria; kingdom Bacillati; phylum Actinomycetota; class Actinomycetes; order Micrococcales; family Microbacteriaceae; genus Rhodoglobus; species Rhodoglobus galactosidasius. The sequence continues at coordinate 22,937 of NZ_JBQIAV010000014.1, forward strand.
CCATCTCGTGCTTGCGCAGATCACGCAGTTTGAAGAAGGTGTGCGAGAGAGCACCGGAGGCGAGCAGGATGACGCGGCGGTCGCTCTTAGCGATAGCCTCACCGATCGCACGCCCCGCGCGCAAGAAGTCTTCATCGGTGGCGGTCTGGCAAATCGAGACGCTCACCCACTTCTTGTCTGGCAGGCCCTTGCCGAGGTAGTCCCACAGGTTGATCGTGGCGTACATCACCGGAAGGTTCTCGTCGTCGATCGGGGTGATCCACGTGCCGTTCTTCTCAGCCTGCTCCCCCATGAGCTTCGCAAGCTCAGGGTCGCCCTTGTAGTCAAACGGAACACTGCTCATGCCGCGTGGCAGTTCCTCCGAAGTGAACTTGCCGTGACGACGCTCATGCGATGTCACAACAAACTCAACCGTGGTTGCCCAGTGGCTGTCGAGCACGACAACAGTGTCGTAGTCGTCGTTCTCGAAGTAATCCTTGCGGAGCCGTTCGAGTCCATCAACGAGCGTCGAGTCTTTGCCCTCATTGAGCTCCATACGGATCTCCTTGGGCAACATGATCGTGGGTACGTGAGCAATCAGCCCAACCCCAACAATTTCTCCCATGACTATTCCTTCCATCCGTTCGGCGAAACCACCGTGTTCTTAACATCTGCGTAGAAATCAAACGACCAGGTGCCGCCTTCGCGACCAATACCCGACTTCTTGGAACCGCCGAAGGGTGCGCGCAGGTCGCGCACGAAGAAGCAGTTGACCCAGATCGTGCCGGCCACCAACTGCTTGGCGATCAGATCGGCGTGGTCCCGGTTGCCCGACACCAGAATCGCGGCCAGGCCAAACTCGGTGCCGTTGGCCATCGCCACGACTTCCTCATCGGTGCGGAATATCTGCATCGTCAGCACCGGCCCGAAGACCTCCTGCGTAACAATCTCGCTGTCCGGCTCAGGGTTCTTCACCAGGGTCGGCGCAAAGTAGAGGCCACCGAGTTCAGCATTGGGGGCACCACCGAAGACGATGTTTGCCCCGCCATCCTTGGCGCGATCGACGAATCCCTTGATCCGCTCAAAGTGCACGCGGTGAACCTGCGGCCCAATGTCGGTCTCGATGTCGCGAGGGTCACCCTGACGCAGGGTCGCAACCTTGGCCTTGAAGGCCTCGGCAAAGGCATCCGCAATGTCTTCATGAACGAGGATGCGCGTGCCCGAGAGACATACCTGCCCGGCGTTGTCGTACTGCTCCACCGCAAGGGTTGCTGCCAGTTCGAGGTCGGCATCCCCCATGACGATGCAGGGACTCTTGCCGCCGAGCTCGAAGCTGCACGGAGTGAGGTTGTCGGCTGCTGCCCGCGCAATTGACTTGGCGGTCGGCACTGAACCGGTGAACGAGATGCGGCTGAGGTCGGGGTGGGCAACGAGGGCTGCACCCGCTTCTTTTCCGTAGCCCTGCACGACGTTGAACACGCCTGCCGGCAAGCCTGCTTCTGCGGTGATGTCAGCGAAGAGGGATGCAGTAAGTGGCGTCCACTCTGCGGGCTTCAACACCACGGTGTCCCCGGCGGCGAGCGCGGGGGCAATCTTCCACGTGGCGAGCATGAGTGGCGCGTTCCATGGGGTGATGAGGGCGGCAACTCCCGAGGGATCCCACGAGACGTGGTTGTTGTGACCACGCGTTTCGAAGTCGGGATGCCCAAGGTCATTCACGAGGTAGTCAGCGAAGAACCTGAAGTTGTGTGCCACTCGCGGCATCACGCCGCGTAGGTGGCTGCGCAGGAGCGCACCGTTGTCCATGGTTTCGACGTTGGCGAGGTCGCTGACGCGCTCTTCGACGAGGTCGGCGATCTTGTGCATGATTGCTGCACGGTCTTCGGGGCTGGTGGCGGCCCATCCGGGAAACGCTGCGCGAGCTGCGGCGACTGCGAGGTCGACTTCTTGTTGGCCACCGCGGGAGATTTCTCCGAGCGGGCTAGCGTCGATGGGAGAGGTGTTCGTGAAGGTCTCGTCGGAGGCTACGCGTTCTCCGTTGATGAAGTGCCGCGTATCGACGGTCACCCCGGCTACGTTGATCGTGGTCATTGTGGTCCCGTCTCGAATTGCTCGCCGTTAAGTCATTCGGATACTAATGACTTACCTTAGCGAGTGATTCCGAGCCAAACAAGCGTTCGCGGGATCCGACCACCGAAAAAAAGAGCGAACGCTAGTTCTTGGGCTCAACGGCCGCCGTGATGACCCGCAACATTTCGGCCAGTTCTTCGCGTTTGCTTGGGTCAACGGGACTGGTGACTGCCTGCTCTTGGAGATTGAACGCAGGGAAGAGCTCATCCATAAGCTCGCGGCCACGATCGGTGAGTTTCACAACGACAAGGCGCCCGTCGCTCGCGCTGCGTTCACGTGTGAGCCAACCGCGGCGTTCAAGCGTGGAGAGCACACCAGTGAGGGTCGCTTTGGAGAAACCGCCCTCGAGCGCAATCTGGCGAGTCTCGATAGGCTCCCAGATCCAGGTGACCCACAGCACGACAAAGGCCGTCCACGACAGGTTGTGCTCAGAAAGGACTGTGCGTTCGAAGTGATTGCGCACAGCGTTTGCCGCGCGAAAGAGGTTCGACGCAACCGCCATTGCTGAGTAGTCCAGCGGCAGGCCGCCGACTCTCGCCTGTACTCGGCGCTCTGTTTCGGTGAGTGTGTGTGGTCCGGCCACGGAGGTCCCCTCGCTTGCGTTTAGCTGCGGTCACTCTATCTAACCCGCGGCGGCGAGAAAGTTTTTGTTTCCCAGCTCTCGCCGAAACGTGACCAAGTAGCCTATTGTTTGTATCCAAACAACCCACCGGAGGATTGAGTTGACTTCAACGGCGAACGTCACCCTGGCAGACCTAGATCTTTTCGAAAACGGCACACCGTGGCACGTATTCGACAAGCTTCGAGCAGATGCACCCGTGCATTGGTCAGAAGAACCAGCACCCAACCATGGCTTTTGGTCACTCACGCGCTACCACGACATTGTGTCGGTACTGCGTGACACCGAAACGTTCTCGAGCGAGCGCGGCACCGTCAACCTCGAAGAACTTGACGCGGATCAGATCGAGGCCCGCAAGTCGATGCTCGAGACTGATGGCGTACGCCACCGCGCACTACGCCGCCTCATGCAGGGCGAGTTCACGCCCCGTGCGGTCGCAGGATATGAGACCTTCCTCCGTGGTCTCACCGCAAGCACTCTTGATGCGGCATTTGCTAACAAGGAGTTTGAGTTCGTCGATCAGGTCGCGGCCGACTTCCCCATCCGGGTGCTGGCCAAGATGCTCGACGTGCCCGACACAGACATCTACAAGCTCATTGACTGGGGCAACCGGATGATCGGCAACGACGATCCGGAACATGCTGACGTTCTGGCAAGCTCTGCCGAGAGCGAAGAGTTTAGGCTTCTGCCCTTTCGCTCCCCCGCCGCCCGGGAGGTCTTCGAGTACGGCAACGATCTCGCCAATCAGCGCCGTGGAAAAGATGGCACCGACCTCGTCTCACGCCTGGTCAATCAGGAACCGATGGATGGCAAGTCGCTGAGCGAGCGCGATTTCAATAGCTACTTCTTGCTGCTCGTCGTCGCCGGCAACGAGACCACCCGCCACACGATCACGCACTCCATGAACTACCTCATGGACAATCCCGACCAAATGGCGCTCTTACAAGAAAAGCCCGAGCTCATCCCGTGGGCTGTTGAAGAGTTCTTGCGTCTGGCGAGCCCGGTGTACCACTTCCGTCGCACTGCGACTAAAGATACCGAGGTTAACGGTCAAGCCATTAAGGAAGGCCAGAAGGTCGTTACGTGGTTTGCCGCAGGCAACCGTGACCCCGAGGTCTTCGAGAATCCATACCAAATGGATGTCATGCGCAACCCGAACGAGCACATGGCGTTCGGTCGTGGTGGCCCGCACATGTGTCTCGGAAACTCTCTTGCACGCCTTGAGATCCGTATCATGTTCGAGAACCTGTTGCCCCGGATTTCCGGCATGACGAAGCTGAGTGAACCAGATCGTCTGCGCAGCAATTTCGTCAACGGAATCAAACGACTCCCGGTACGCGTCGAACTAGCAAAGTAGGCACATGAGCGAGGTACGCCCACAAGGCAGACCACACGCAGTATGGGGCGACGAAACTGAAGTAGTGCAGCTCGCCCTGGACTGGACCGCCAAACGAATGGTCCGCGAAACCGACCCCCTGTCAACAGCACGGCCAGCGGCCGAGTTAGCGGCAGCAGTCGGCGACGCGATCCGCCCAGAGGGCATCGGCGGCGCAGAAGCGCTACGCATTTTCGATGAAGTGCTTGAGCCAGCAACTCGTGCTCAAGACGACCCACTGAACCTCGCGTACATTGCTGCAGCGCCCACACGGGCTGCCGTCGCGTTCGACCTCGTCACCAGTGCTGCCAACATTTTTGGCGGACTCTGGGAGTCGGGCGCTGGCGCAATCTTCGCCGAGAACCAAGCACTTCAGTGGATTATCAGGCTGCTTGATTGGCCAGAAACCGCCGGGGGCACTTTCGTTTCGGGTGGCACCTCTGGCAATCTCTCTGCGCTCATGACCGCACGCGAAACTGCCAAGACTCGTCATGGCGGTCGCCCGGCTGGCGGTTGGCAACTCGCCTGCACCACCAATGCGCACTCGTCGATCCAGTCAGCTGCGAAGGCGCTCGACGTCGACGTGGTCGATGTACCCATCGACGACCGAGGTCACATGACCGGCGCTGCCCTGCGGGCCGTGCTTCAACAGTCACCGAACGTGTTTGCAGTCGTGGCATCCGCGGGAACCACCAATGAAGGCCTCGTTGACGACCTCTCGGACATCGCAGACGTCTGCGAGGAGTTCGGGGTGTGGATGCACGTCGACGGCGCTTACGGCGGTGCAGGGCTCGCAGCCCCGAGCATCCGCCACATCTTCGACGGTATTGAACGGGCAGACAGCTTTATCGTCGACCCCCACAAGTGGCTTTTTGCGCCCTATGACTGCTGCGCGCTCGTGTATCGCGAACCTGAGCTTGCCCGGACCGTGCACTCACAGCACGCCAGCTATCTGGATGCCATCGACCGCAACGAGTGGAATCCCAGCGAACTGGCCCTGCACCTCTCGCGGCGCGTGCGAGGGCTTCCGCTCTGGTTCAGCCTTGCCACTCACGGCACCGACAAGTACCGGGATGCGATCGAAACGTCCGTGACGACGGCTCGCGAAGTTGCCCGGGCGATCGACGAAAGTGACTATCTGGAACTCGTGCGCGAACCCGAGCTCTCGGTGCTGCTATTCGAACGCAAAGGCTGGACAGCCGAACAGTACTCCGCGTGGTCAAAGCAAGTTGCCCACGACGGCGTGATCCTGTGCGTGCCCACCTCCTGGCGTGGCAAGAGCGTGTTGCGGCTCGCTTTCGTGAACCCAGACACCGAGACCGCGAAGGTAATGGCGGCGCTCGAAACGCTGCGGTAGGGCGGGCTGGGGTAGCTTTAGCCCACGGCGCAGTGTCGCCGACCAGTGCACGAAAGGCGTGACGAGATGAACACGACAGTTTCTTTGACCGAGTTGGCGGCAACAGAGTTAGCGAGTGCTGTCGCGTCTAACAACGGGCGCAGCGCTGTGACCGTGCGCGGTGGTCGCGATGCCCAATTGCGCCAGACGCTGATGGCCCTGCGCGCCGGCGAGGGCCTCGCGGAGCACTCCAGCCCGGGCGAGGCGACGCTGCAGGTACTTTTGGGCCGCATCACACTCCGATCGGGCGAGAGCTCGTGGGAGGGCACACCCGGCGATCTGCTCCCGATCCCCACCGGACTTCATGCGGTGGATGCCCTCGAAGACTCAGTGATCTTGCTCACGGTCGTGAAGGCGTAGTAGCGGAGCCGCTAGACCGTTGGCTTTCAATAAACCAAAGATATACTTGGTTTTATGAAACCACGGGTTCCGACGTTGACACCGCTTCTTCGCTCGGACACACAAGGACGCATGCTCGCGGCACTCTACCTGAACCCTGAGCGCGAATACCGCGCCACCGAACTCGCGCGCGAAGCGCAGGTTAGCCTGCCGACAATTCTTCGGGATATCGATCGGCTAGCGGAATCTGGATACATCACCGAGCGCACTTCAGGACGCAACCGATACCTGCGGGTCAATATCGAGCATCCAATCTTCGAGTCGCTAGCCTCGGTGCTTCGCTACGCGTACGGTCCGCTCGCAATACTGCCCCCGCTACTCGGCGCCATCCCTGATGTTACCGAGGCCTACATCTTCGGCTCCTGGGCAGCCCGCTACCAGGGAACCACCGGCCCCGACCCGCACGACATCGATGTCATTGCCATCGGGGATGCTGACCGCATGAAGATCTACGAAGCCGCGAGCGAAGCAAGCTCGCAAATGGGACGAGAAGTAAACATCCGCGCTGTGAGCGACGCGGACTGGCGCAACACTAACGATCTATTCATAAGAACGATCAAAAGTGGCTCGCTAATTAGCCTCCCCATTGACGGAGACTCCGAGTGATCGCTCGCTGGGAACAGGGTAGAGCGACCATCGAGGCGATGCCGACATTCGGTAGCTAAAACTGCGCCGGAATTGCGCCACTAACCGAGCTAGGCGCGGTACTACCCAAGCTTCGCGACTTGCTGCAGGAAAGCATCCACAAGGTCGGCCGTGCGCTGGCCCGCGATGCTTTCTTCGGCGCTCGTTTGGGCAAGCATGATCTCGGGATTTTGACCGTCGGCGATGACTTCGTTGATGCCGCCCTGATCAAGCCAGCCCTTCAAGATGGCGGTGTTGAGTTCGGGATGGAACTGCACGGCAAGGCTGCGGCCATAGGTGAATGCTTGGGGCGCAACAGGGTTGCGGGCGATCTCGACGGCGCCTTCGGGCATCGTCCACTGGTCGTAGTGAAACTGGAACCACGGGCCGTTAGAGACCAAAGACGTGTCGTCGCTGTGGATCGGCGTCCAGCCTATTTCGGCCTTCACTCCGCGGGCAACGGTTCCGCCGAGCGCGCGAGCAATCAGTTGACCACCAAAGCAGATACCGAGCACCGGGATGTCCGCCTCGATTGTTGTGCGAACCCACTCAAGTTCGGGCGCCAACCAACGGCCGATGCAGGCGTCATCCCACGCACCCCACGGCGCACCCATCGGGATTACGAGGTCGTACTGGGAAGCATCCGGAAATTCAAAGTCCACATTGGGGTTCTCGAAGTTCTCTTCGGTGACGACCATGATTTCGTCAATCTCGAAACCGCGTTCGCGGAGGCGATCGCCCACTGGCCCGCTCGCAGTGACGTGATCGTGCTGCACGAAAAGCGCTCTCATCTGTATACCTTTCGGGTAAATTCTCGCGAGGAGTGGACAGCTACACCGCTGTGTGGCTTAGTATCGCACTAATCGTTCAGTGCCGAACGATTTATTTCCGGAGGAAGAATGACTCTCGACATAACAGCACTTCAAGCAGACTTGCAGGCCAAAGGGATCGATGTTTTGCGCCTGATTTTCCCGGACGTACTGGGAATCACCCGCTCCAAGGATCTCCTCGTCAGCCAACTGCACCACACCAAGTCTCCTATGTTCTGCCAGGGCGTGTGGGTCACCACCACGGGCGGTGATGTGCTCGACGGCAACGACATCATGTCGTCCGGCCTCCCCGATCTCCTCACCCAGATTGATCCCAACACGCTCACGATGATGCCGTGGGAACCGGGTGTCGCGATGGTCGTCGGTGATGCGTTCAACCCCGACCAGAGCGTCAGCGAAGTCGCACCACGCTCCGTGCTACACAGCGTGATCGCCCAGTACACAGCACTCGGCCTCACTCCGACCCTCGGCCCCGAGCTCGAGTTCTATATCGCCAACTACGACGAGGAAAATGGCTGGAGCCGCAGCCTCAGCCGCACAGGCCGCGTTTATACAACCGGCGAAAGCGTCGACCCCGGCGGCCAGTTCCTTCACCTCATGCGCATGCTCGACGGCATGGACATCGGCGTCTTCGCCGGCAACCACGAATTCAGCCCATCGCAGTACGAGATCAACCTCTGGCACAGCGAAGCACTGGATGCCGCTGACCGCACCTTCCTCTTCAAGACCGCCGTGCGCGACATCGTTGCTCACACCGGCAAGCACGCCCTCTTCGTTGGCAAGCCCTGGGACGACGAAGGCGGCAGCGGATTCCACCTGCACTTCTCCGTCGTTGACGAACAAGGGAACAACATCATGTCGGATGGCGGCCAAGGCCTCTCCGAAATCGCCAACCACATGATTGCGGGCATCCTCGAAAACGCTGGAGCGATCGCAGCACTCTCGAACCCCACCGTGAACGCCTACAAGCGCCTCGGCCCAGACACGCTGGCTCCGTACCGCGCAAACTGGGGCCACGACAATCGCAGCGCGATGCTGCGGGTACCGCCCGAGCGCGGCGGCGGCACGCGACTGGAAATGCGACTCGGAGACAGTGCGGCGAACCCGTACCTGCTGATCGCGTCCGTACTGGCAGCCGGGCTTGATGGCATCACACGGAGCCTCACAGCCCCAGCACCGGTCGCAGGTTGGGCTTACGAAGACAACTCCGCCCCAATCCTGCCGATGACCCTCAGCGCAGCCCTAGACGCGCTGGATGCCGACACTGTCATGCGCAACGCGATGGGCAGCACCATCATCGACGTCTTCAGCGTGCTCAAGCGTGACGAAGTGAGGCGCTACGAAGGGTCAGTCGCGGATAACAACACTCGCGACGTGAGCCAGTGGGAGATCGACGAATACTTCGCCGACTACTAAACCGCGCATGATCGTGTGGGCCTTCGGTGCCGCCTCTTGACAGGGTGTCAGTCGTCGGCGGCACACTAAGTTCATGACAAATATCGCGTTGTTTCATTCTGTGCTTGGCGCGCGACCCGGATTTCACGCTGCAGCAGAGCGGCTGCGCGCTGAGGGCCACGACGTCACGGCTGTTGATCAGTACGACGGCCGCACCTTCGATGCGGAGTCCACCGAACTGCTGTGGTCGCGCGTTCTGCCCTTCTGCGCCTCTCCCCCGGCCTAGTTCAGCTAGACCGCGTTCGAGCGGTCGGCGAGCAGGTCGCCACCGTTGAAGGTGACACCGAGTTCGCGGTAGTAGCCGCCGAGAATTTCTTCGACGGGCAAAATCGAGTGCAATTCGTCCCACTGGGAATCACCCAAGTGGAGCTCCGCGTCGCCCTTCCATGCCTGGCCGAGGTCGACATCCGTGCCGCCCATCGTGATGAGCTGGTCGAGCGACATGCCGCCGCCCTCCTTGATCGATGGCATGAAACGGCTGTGAAGCATCTTGTGACCATTGACGAAGCCGTTGCCTTCAGCAGGCTCGCGCAAGGTCACGACGGCCGAGGCAAGACGGTGGTCGTAGGCCGAAACTGACGCACCAAACTGGCCGCCGTTTTCGAGCTTGGGCGTTGCTTTGCCGTGGTTGAACACGCGAGTGACCGCGATGTTGCCGAGCTTCTTGGGGTAGCCCTGGAACCAGCCTCGGCCAATGGCAAAGTCTTTTGTGACCCAGATAGCAACGCAGCGACTGTAGGTCTCGCCTTTGTAGGAGCAGCGCACCACCATGAATGCTTCGAGGTACTGCGAGCGCACCGGGTCAAGGAGTTCGAGACCCCCTGAGCTGCAGGACTGCCAGTCGGCCCAGATCATGGCGACGGCGCCTGGTCGGTCTGGGGCGAGGTCGATATCGGGCGGAAGAATCGCACGTACGTTGGCTGGATCGGTCAGATACTCGACGGTGAGTAGCGTTCCCGAGTAGTACCAGGGCATCTCAGGCACGAGCGAACTCGACCCTTGCGGTGTGAGCGGCGGGAGAAATCCTTTGAGTTCGGTCATGCGCCAGAGTGTAGCCCAGAACAGTTCGTATCCGAATGAATTTCAAAAATCGCTTGACGTGGAGGGTCAACCTTCGCCATTGTGGAACCCAACTCGTTCGGATACGGACGACTTGATTCAGAACTCAACGAGGAGTTTCACTATGGCGCTTGACCAAAAAACCCAGGAAAGCCCCGATCGCACCCTCCGAAAAGGGCAACTTGGCGTAATCGGAATCGTCTTCTTTGTCGTAGCCGCCGCTGCGCCGCTGGTCGGAATGACCGGCGCAGTACCCGTAGCAATCGTGCTCGGCAACGGAGCCGCCGCCCCCGGCGCCTACCTATTCGCCGGCATCATCCTGCTGCTGTTTAGTGTCGGCTATGCCGCAATGAGCCAACGTGTGACCAACACGGGAGCGTTCTTCGCCTACATCGGTCGCGGACTCGGTCGCAATGCTGGAATCGCCGCGTCATTCGTTTCGGTGCTCGCCTACCTCACGATTCAGCTCGCGATCTACGGATTCTTTGGTGGCCTCATGGAGGCACAAGTCGGAGTGCTCCCCTGGTGGGGCTGGACTTTTGTCGCGTGGCTCGTCGTCACTGCCCTTTCGCTCCTACGCGTCGATGTCGGCGCCAAGTTGCTCGGTGTGTTGATGCTCGCAGAACTCACCGTGCTCGTGATCGCGGCTGTTGCCATCCTCATCGATGGTGGCCCTGAGGGCCTCAACTTCGGTGCCTCGTTCTCGCCTGACCTGATTCTGGCAGGCGGCCTTGCCGGTTCCGCCGGAATCGCCTTCGCCTTCGCCTTCGCCTCATTCATCGGCTTTGAAGCGACCGCGATCTACGGTGAAGAGAGTAAGAACCCGAAGCGTGCAGTACCACGGGCAACTTACCTCGCTGTCGGCGTCATCACCGTACTCTTCGCTGTAACCGCCTTCGCACTCGTCACCGGGATGGGTGCCTCGAACGTGATCGAGGAAACGCTTGCGCGCTCTGAAGGCCTCGAAAACCCGGCGGGCGTGCTCTTCTCGCTCGCTAGCGAATACGTCGGCCCGTGGCTCGCGACCGTGATGGGCATCCTCGTACTCTCAAGCCTGTTCGCTGGACTGCTCGCGTTCCAGAACGCAGCAAGCCGCTACCTCTTCGCCCTCGGTCGTGGTGGCGTGATTGCGAGCTCGGCGGGAACCGTAAATGGTCGCGGAGCTCCCGGCCGCGCATCCATCATCGTGTCAATCATTACCGGCATCGTGATGATCCTGTTCGCCGCCTTCCAGCTCGACCCCATCGGCAACATGTTCTTCTGGTTCAGCGGCCTCGCGGTCGTTGCGATCGTGCTGATTGAAGCGCTCGTGTGTATTGCGATCATCCGCTTCTTCGTGCAAAACAAGGGCACCGAGAACGTGTTCGTCACAATGGTTGCGCCGATCCTGGCCTTCATCGGTCTCGTGCTCGCCGAATACCTGCTGATGTCGCGCTTTGGTCTGCTCGCCGGTGAGCTCACCCTCTCCGCAGGAGTCGACCCCACGGTTACCGCATTCGGACTCAACACCTTCGGTTGGTTCCTCGTGCTCTCACCATTTATCGTTCTCGTGATCGGCTACATCGTGTCGCTGGTGCGCAAGAACCTCAACGAAGAACTGCTTCAGGATGTAATTTCCTAAGCCGCACTCGACGGGCCCTGACACTGCGGTGTCGGGGCTTTTCGGCGTTAAGGAGTTGCGCCGGTCGCGACGGGACGTTCTGGCTGATTTGCCCACGCCGACCATGAACCGGGGAAGAGCGCCGGACGGAAGCCCGCAACAGTCAGGGCCAGCGCATCGTGTGCCGCCGTGATTCCGGAACCGCAATACACACCGACCGCGCGATCAACACTGACACCGAGCGCCTCGTAGCGCTCTCGCAACGTATCGTCGTCGAGAAAGTGGCCAGCGGCATCCAAGTTGCCTGAGGTTGGGGCGCTGATGGCTCCGGGAATATGCCCGGCACGCGGATCGATCGGTTCAGCTTCACCGCGGTAGCGTTCGCCCGCACGGGCATCCAGCAGCACTCCACTCTCGGGCAGCGAGGCCGCGTCGTCGGCACTGAGCACAGGTTCGTGTCCCGCGCTGAGCGTGATGGTGCCCGGGCTGACGCTCCTCATGTCGTCGGCACCGGTGGCGAGTGGATGCCCGGCCGCCGTCCATGCGGGCAGCGCACCGTCGAGCACGCGCACGTCGGCGACACCCATGTAGCGCAGCAGCCACCAGGCGCGGCCTGCGGCGAGGCTATTCCAATTGTCGTACACAACAACCGTTTCGCCGCCGTTAAGGCCCCAGGCGCGTGCGGCCGTCTGAAAGTCCTCGACCGTGGGCAGTGGATGACGCCCCTCAGCCGGTTCGCCGTGACGAGCCAGCTCGGTGTCGAGATCAACATACACGGCACCCGGAACGTGGCCACCTTCATAGAGAGGTAGCCCAGCAGGCCCGCCCAAACTCCAGCGCACATCGAGCAGCCGAATTGGTGCTCCCCCGTTAGCGGCTTCGTGGAGCAGCGCAGCAAGTTCGTTCGCGGTGACAAGGGGGTGGGGCATCCGAGGCTCCGATCATTGGGGTAGCTCCATGATCGCACTCACCACAGGCGGTTCTCGCCCGCTTGGATGTGTTCCCATCGACCAAGTGAACACGGCCGATGGGAACACAACACTTAGTTAGCTAGCTGCGGGGTTCGTCGCGCCCATCGCTTGCGAGGAGCTCCTCTTCAAGAGCACCACCGTAGCCATCCTTCTGCGGGTCTCCGTGCAGACCACCGGAGATCGCATATTCCTCCTCTGGCGAGAGCACGAGACGCTTGCGTCCGTAGAAGGCGAAGATGACAAGCATGACGATGTAGACCACGGCGATCGCAGCAATGGCCGGACGAGCCGGTTCGTTGATGAAGAACCCGAAGAAGATCGCGAGCGAAAGAACACCGCCGATGATCGCGCCGGGTACACCCCAGGGGCTCCGGTACGGGCGGCTCGCGTTCGGGAACTTCTTGCGCAGGATCAGGAACGAAACCATCTGTAGCACGTAGGCAATTACCGCACCCCAGACCGCGATGTTCAACACGATTGCGCCAGCCACGCCGTCTGCGCCGCCGAGCGAGTCCACGAGCACCAAAGCGACGAATCCGATGATGGCACCGACGAGCAGTGCGACGGCGGGAGTCTGGCGCTTACCGGTGAGCGAGAGGAACTTCGGGTAGTAGCCAGCCCGTGAGAGCGAGTACATGTTGCGCCCGTAAGCGAACATGATCCCCTGCAGCGACGCGAGCAGCCCGACCAGTGCGAACAATGCGAGCGCCGCCGCGGCCTGGTCGCCGACCATCGCACGGAAGCCGTCGAGGAGAGGTTCGCCCGACTCAGCGGTCTTCGATGCACCGACAATGCCCGTGTTGAGAAATAGCACCAGCAGACCCGTGATGATCAGAGTGGTGCGGGCAATCAATCCAGCCTTCGGGATGTCGCGAACGGGGTTGTGCGCCTCTTCAGCGGCGAGCGGGAGTTCCTCAATACCGAGGAAGAACCACATCGCGTAGGGAAGGGCGAACAGGATCGGAATCACGCCGTGAGGCAAGAACGCCGACTGGCCGGGGTCAGGAGCGATGTCGAAGAGGTTATCCCAGCTGAACAGCCCCGAGAATGCCGCCATTGCCGAGAAGACGAGAAGGATAGCAATCGACAGGATTGCGACAGTGATAGCAAATTTGAAAGAGATGGCGGCGCCGGCGGAGTTGAGTCCGATGAATACGACGTACAGGATCAACCACCAGACAGGCGCGGGAAGCGAGAAGCCAAGAAGCTCACTGGTAATGCCATCCGCATAGGACGCAGAGAAGTAGACAATGACCGCGGTGGTGGCAACGTATTCGATCGTCTCGGCCAGGCCGGTGACGAAACCGCCCCACGGTCCCATTGCTGCTCGGGCGAAGGAATACGCGCCTCCCGTGTGTGGCATGGCCGAGGCCATCTCACCAATGCTGAAGATCATGCCGTAGTACATGAAGACCAGCAGGGCAAAGGCGATCAGCATTCCTCCGAAGCCGGCGAAGCCGATGCCGAAGTTCCAGCCGGAGAAGTCCCCGGAGATAACCGCTGCTACGGCGAGACCCCAGAGGCCCCAGATCCCGGCGGTACGTTTGAGGGTGCGTTTCTCGAAGTACCCGGCCTCGGCCGTGGTGTACTTCACCCCGGAGACGTTCAGCGTGTCTTTGGACATCCTGTTTCCTTTGCGCTCTGGTTGCGCGCGCCGACGGGTCGGCCACACAACGCTGTGAGAATACCTGCGACGACTATACGGGTATCAATGGTTGCTGACTACCCATAATCAGCATAAATTTTCCCTGCGGCCGCGATAATTGTGGGGACAGCATCCACTCATCTGTGATCTAATGGTCGGAAAGCGCACCATTTGACCGTCTCAATGAGGAGAAATTCATGACCCACGGCTCCGGAAACCTCACGCTCGAAGAACTCTCAGCAGACGTCGCCACTGGCGCCATCGACACGGTTCTCGTGGCGTTCACCGATATGCAGGGGCGTCTGGTGGGCAAGCGCCTCTCGGCGAGACTCTTCCTCGAAGATGCCGCTTCTCACGGCGCGGAGTGCTGCAACTATCTGCTCGCCGTCGATGTGGACATGAACACGGTTGACGGTTACGCCATGTCGAGCTGGTCGCGCGGCTACGGCGACATGGTCATGCTCCCCGATCTGGCCACTCTTCGTCGTGCGCCCTGGCTTCAGGCCACGGCCCTCGTCACCGCTGATCTCCGCTGGCACGACGAATCACCCGTTGCACCCTCGCCCCGTCAGATCCTCAAGGCCCAGCTCGAGCGTCTCGCTGAGCGTGGCCTGGACACCTTCGTCGCCACCGAACTCGAATTCATCGTCTTCGATGACAGTTACCGGGAGGCGTGGAAGAAGGGTTACCGCGCACTGGCCACCGCCAGCGATTACAACATCGACTACAACGTGTTGGCCTCGACCCGAATGGAACCGCTCCTCCGCGACATTCGTAACGGCATGGATGGCGCCGGAATGTACTGCGAAGGCGTCAAAGGCGAGTGCAACCTCGGCCAGCAAGAAATCGGATTCCGGTACGCATCCGCACTAGACACTTGCGATAACCACTCGATCTACAAGAACGGCGCGAAAGAGATCGCCGACGCGCACGGCAAGAGCCTCACCTTCATGGCGAAGTTCGATGAGCGTGAAGGCAACAGCTGCCACATTCACATCAGCCTTCGCGGAACAGATGGCACTGCAGTCTTTGCCGACAAAGATGCCGAACACGGCATGTCAAAGATGTTTCGTCACTTCATTGCTGGCCAGCTCGCCGTAATGCGTGAGCTGACCCTCTTCTCTGCACCGAACATCAACTCCTATAAGCGTTACGTTCCGGGAAGCTTCGCCCCCACCGCGCTGGCCTGGGGTCTCGACAATCGCACCTGCGCGCTGCGTGTGGTTGGCCAGGGCCTGGGAATGCGGGTTGAGAACCGCGTGCCCGGCGGCGACGTCAACCAGTACCTGGCGGTCAGCGCCCTCATCGCGGCCGGTCTCTACGGAATCGATAACGAGCTTGAGCTTGAGGATGCCTACGCGGGCAATGCCTACACGAGCGACGTCGCTCGCGTACCGGCAACGTTGCGGGAAGCCACGGAGCTGTTCGCGGCGTCGACATTCGCCCGCGAAGCGTTCGGCGACGAAGTAGTCGACCACTACCTCAATAACGCCGCGATCGAGTTGGCAGCCTACAACTCCGCAGTGACCGACTGGGAAAAGGTGCGCGGCTTTGAACGTCTCTGATCGGCCCCTTATCGGCCTGACCACCTACCTCGAGCAGTCCCAGACCGGCGTCTGGGATGTTCCGGCAGCGTTCTTGCCGAAGGCATACTTTGAGGCCGTCACGCGGGCCGGCGGCATCGCGGTGCTGCTTCCACCCCAGCCCGTCAGCCCCGAGATCGCCCGCCGGGTGCTCCACGGACTCGACGGATTGATCATCACCGGCGGCAAGGATTTCAACCCGGCTCGCTACGGCCAAGAACCCCACCCGACCACGGACGCACCTCGTCTCGACCGTGACGCGTGGGAAGACGAGCTCCTTCGCCAGGCGCTCGATGCTGACCTTCCATTCCTCGGCATTTGCCGGGGGGCGCAAGTGCTCAATGTGGCCCTCGGCGGCACCCTGCACCAGCACCTCCCCGACATCGTCGGCCACACCAGGTATCAGGCTGGCGGTGGAGTCTTCAACCACGTGCCGGTCGAGCTCGAAGGGGATTTGCTCACTCGAGCGATGCTCGGAGGCCAGCCTGCACCGCTGGTCGTCCCGGTGTACCATCACCAGTCCATCGACCGCCTCGCCGACGGACTCGTTGTCTCGGCGCGCACCAGCGACGGCGTGATTCAGGCTGTCGAACTGCCGGCGGCTACTTTCGGGGTTGCCGTGCAGTGGCATCCGGAGGCAGCACCAGAAGACATCCGACTGTTCGAGGGCCTAGTGGATGCGGCCCGACACTACCGAAAGGCTCTCGCGTGAGCACCTATACCGTCATCAACCCAGCGAATGAGACCGAGATCGGCGTTGTCGATCTGCTCGGCATCGAGGCCACGGACGAGGCAATCGCCCGGGCCGCCGTCGCACAAAAGGCGTGGGCGCAGGTCTCCCCCGCAGACAAATCTCTGCTGCTGCGTCGTTTCGCGCAGACCGTAGACGGAGACCTCGAAAACCTTGCCGCACTGGAGGTCAGCAACTCCGGTCATCCGATCTCGCAGGCTCGTTGGGAAGCCGGCCACGTGCGCGACGTTCTTAATTACTACGCGGCAGCACCCGAGCGGATGTTCGGCCAGCAAATTCCCGTGGCGGGCGGCATCAACGTCACGTTCCACGAACCCCTCGGCGTCGTCGGTGTCATTACTCCGTGGAACTTCCCGATGACCATCGCGGCCTGGGGTTTCGCCCCAGCACTCGCGGCAGGCAACGCCGTGTTGCTGAAGCCCGCCGAGTGGACGCCGCTGACCAGCATCCGTCTGGGCGAACTCGCGCTCGAAGCCGGCCTGCCTGAGGGCCTGTTCCAGGTCTTGCCTGGCAAGGGCTCCGTTGTGGGCGAGCGATTCGTCACCAATCCCACTGTGCGCAAAGTCGTGTTCACCGGGTCGACCGCCGTGGGCAAGCAGATCATGGCCGGATGCGCCGACCAGGTGAAGCGGGTGACGCTAGAGCTCGGCGGCAAGAGCGCCAACATCGTGTTCGCCGATGCCGATCTGGAGAAAGCTGCTGCTGCGGCACCGTACGGAGTGTTCGAGAACGCCGGCCAAGACTGCTGTGCCCGCAGCCGCATCCTCGTGGAACGCAGCGCCTATGACCGTTTCATGGAACTCCTCGAACCTGCTGTTGCCGGCGTGCGCGTGGGAGACCCTGGCGACGAAGCGACCGAAATGGGTCCGCTGGTCTCGGCGAAGCACTTGGCTTCAGTGCAGTCGTACGTTCCGGCAGACGCTCCCGTCGCGTTCCGGGGTTCTGCGCCAGAGGGCCCGGGCTACTGGTTCGCGCCAACCGTGTTGACTCCTCAGTCACGCAATGACCGTTGCGTGACTGACGAGATCTTCGGACCCGTCGTGACCGTGCTCCCCTTCGACGATGAGACCGATGCGTTGCAGCTGGCCAATGACTCCGAGTACGGGTTGTCTGGCTCCATCTGGACGAGGGATATCAGCCGCGCAATCCGAGTGTCCCGCGGAGTCGAGGCGGGCAACCTGTCGGTCAACTCGCACGCGTCCGTGCGCTACTCCACGCCGTTCGGCGGCTTCAAGCAATCGGGCCTCGGGCGCGAGCTCGGCCCCGATGCACCGCTGAACTTTACCGAAACTAAGAACGTTTTTATTGCCGTCGACTGACAACCCCACCCCTTTTCACTCAAGGAGCATCGAATGAGCATCACCCCTATTGACCTTACCCAGCGTCTCGCCGGCAAAGTCGCCGTCATCACCGGCGGAGCGAGCGGAATTGGTCTCGCCACCGCCCGACGGTTCGCAGCCGAGGGCGCAACCGTCATCATCGGCGACATGGACGAGACAACGGGCCTCGCTTCTGCCGAACTCGTTGGCGGACACTTCATCAAGGTCAACGTGACGGATGAGGAACAGGTGAACGCACTGTTCGACACCACCGCCAGCACTTATGGGTCAGTCGATATTGCGTTCAATAACGCTGGGATCTCGCCTCCCGAGGACGACTCAATCGTCACCACGGAACTGCCAGCGTGGGAAAAGGTGCAAGACGTCAACCTTAAGTCGGTGTACCTTTGCTGCCGTGCCGCTCTCCGGCACATGGTCAAGCAAGGGAAGGGGTCAATCATCAACACGGCCTCCTTCGTTGCCATTATGGGATCGGCGACCAGCCAGATTTCCTATACCGCCTCCAAGGGTGGCGTGCTCGCGATGAGCCGTGAGTTGGGCGTGCAATTCGCCCGAGACGGAATACGCGTCAATGCGCTCTGCCCTGGGCCGACGAGCACACCCCTGCTTCAGGAACTTTTCGCGAAGGATCCCGAGCGCGCAGCTCGTCGCCTCGTGCACATCCCGATGGGACGTTTCGCCGAGGCAGAGGAACTTGCAGCCGCGGTTGCATTCTTGGCCAGCGATGACTCCTCGTTCATTACCGCCTCGACGTTCATCGTCGACGGCGGTATCAGCTCCGCCTACACAACTCCCCTGTAATGGATGAGCCAGCCGGTCTCCACGGTGAGTTGCTGCTGCGCCCTGTGCGTGGTGGCAACTCATTTGAGGAGACCGTTCAGCGGCTGCTGCAGACGGTGCGCCTCGGCTTAGTCGGGCCGGGTGAACGCCTTCCCGCCGAACGTGAACTCGCAACCATGCTCTCGGTTAGTCGCGATACCGTGCGCGACGCCATCGCCTCCCTCAGCGACGCCGGGTATCTCGTATCCCGGCGCGGTCGGTATGGGGGAACGTTCGTCAGCGAGGTTCTGCCGACACACACTCCAGGAGCGCACCAGGACGATGCGTTGGAACCCGCACGCGACCTCTCGCCAGAAGTCATCGAAGATACGCTCACCTTGCGCGAGATCCTCGAGGTGGGTGGCGCGCGTCACGCGGCCGGCCGCGCCCTCACTCCCAGCGAACGCGAACTGCTCTGGCTGAGCCTCGTCGAGGCGAACGAAGCGACCGACGAGGAGTACCGCCGTCTTGATTCGCGCTTCCACCTCATGGTTGGTGAGCTAGCCGGGTCGGCCTCGCTGACTCCGCTCATCGCCGATGTGCGGATGCGCGTCAACGAGCTGCTCGACAACATCCCCTCGCTCGGGCCGAACATCGCCCACTCCAACACCCAGCACGAGCAAATCGCCATCGCAATCCTCACCGGCCGTCCGGATGCCGCCGCTCAGGCGATGACCGAGCACCTCGCGGGCACGGCGCTACTGCTGCGCGGGTTCCTCGAGTAGCGCCTCGCATGGAGTCCAGTCACTCGGCGGGCACGCCCAGAACGATGAATTTCGGCATACGCTGAAGTCATGCTCACGCCACCAGAAGCCGCGAAGGTTCCCACCGAACGCATCCACCACGGCGATCACTACGTCGACAATTACGAGTGGATGCGCGACAAAGAGAGTCCCGATACCCTCGCGCACCTCCATGCCGAGAACGCCTTCACGTCAGCGCGCACGAGCCACCTCAGCGTGCTGCAGGAGCAGATCTTTGAAGAGATCAAGGCTCGCACGCTGGAGACGGATCTGAGTGTTCCCGTGCGCCGCGGCCAGTGGTGGTATTTCAACCGCACCGAAGAAGGCAAGCAGTACTCGATTCACTGCCGTGCGCCGATCACCGGTGCCGACGACTGGACTCCGCCGACGATTGCTGCGCCAGACGCAACGGCGGGCACAACCGCAGGCGACGACGCAGCCTCCAACGCCGCCACCGCGCCCGCCACGCTCCCCGGCGAGCAAATCCTTCTCGACAACAACATCGAAGCCGAAGGTCACGACTTCTTTAGCCTAGGCAGTTTCTCGCTCAGCGACGACGGCACCCTCCTTCTCTACGGCGTGGATGTCGAGGGCGACGAGCGTTACACGCTGCGCCTGCGCCAGCTAGGCGACTCCCCCGCTCTGACTGCGAGCGCCGCAAATGCAAGCGCAACTGCCGTCGGCGACGAGGTCACCCGCTTCAGTTCCGCCGACGACCTTCCCGATGAGATCCCCGGCACCGCTTCAGGTGCGCTGCTGGATGTCTCTGGCCACTACGTCTTCTATACGACGGTCGATGACGCGTGGCGGCCCGATACCGTCTGGCGTTACGAGCTGGGCACTGCTGGGGCATCCGCGGTCCAGGTTTTTCACGAACCAGATGAGAGTTTCTGGGTGGGCGTTGGTCGTTCGCGCAGTGGCAAGTATTTGGCGATCGAGGCCGGCTCGCGCCTGACGAGCGAGACACGCCTGCTCGACACGAGCACCCCAACCGGCGACTTCGAGGTCGTGTGGCCTCGCGAAGTTGGTGTCGAGTACGACGTTGAGCATGTGATTGTCGGCACTCAGGATCGCCTGCTGATCGTTCACAACAAAAACGCGATCAACTTTGAGCTCGTGAGTGTCGCCGCTGATGATGCTCTCGGCGAGCGCCGCGTGATTCTGCCCCACAACCAAGCCGTGCGCCTTGAGGGCGTGGATGCGTTCCGTGACTTCGTGGCCATCGAGTACCGCCGCGAAGGCCTCACCCGGGTGGCTGTGGCGATCGTCCCCAAGCATGGCGGCCGCTACGAAGACACCCCGCACGAACTGCAGTTCGACGACGAACTCTTCACCGTGGGCCTCAGTTCCAACCCCGAATGGAACCAGCCGAGCATCCGCCTCAGCTATGGAAGTTTCGTGACCCCCACCATCGTTTACGACTACCTGGTGGATGACAACGAGCTGCTGCTGCGCAAACAGCAGCCGGTGTTGGGCCGCTTCGATCCCGCGCTGTACACACAGCATCGGGAGTGGGCCACCGCATCCGATGGCACTCGCGTGCCGATCTCGCTCGTATACCGCAACGACCTCGTGGCTCCCGGAAACCCTGCACCTACCGTGCTCTACGGCTACGGGTCTTACGAGATCAGTATCGACCCCGGCTTCGCGGTCGGTCGGTTGAGCCTGCTCGACCGCGGCATGGTGTTCGCGGTCGCGCACGTACGCGGTGGTGGCGAACTCGGACGCACCTGGTATGAGGGCGGCAAGAAGCTGCACAAGCGCAACACCTTCACCGACTTTGTGGCGTGTGCCCGACACCTCATCGATATCGATGCGACCTCGAGTGACCGACTCGTTGCGGAGGGCGGAAGCGCCGGTGGCCTCCTGATGGGCGCCGTCGCCAACCTTGCCCCGCAACTGTTCTCGGGCATCCTCGCGGTCGTCCCGTTCGTTGACCCGCTCACGTCGATCCTCGACCCCTCGCTGCCGCTGACGGTGATCGAGTGGGATGAATGGGGCGACCCCCTCCACAACGAGGAGGTGTACCACTACATGAAGTCGTACTCGCCGCTCGAGAATGTGCACGATACGCATTACCCGCGCATCCTCGCCGTGACCTCGCTCAATGACACCCGCGTGCTCTACGTCGAGCCAGCCAAGTGGGTTGCCCGACTACGCGAGGTAGGGGCGGATGCTCTGCTCAAGACCGAGATGGCAGCAGGCCACGGCGGCGTCTCGGGGCGCTACGATGCGTGGCGCGAGCGTGCCTTCAACTCCGCGTGGATGATTGACGCGGCGCGCGGTTCAGCCCACTAGCGCTACTCGGTCCACCACTCGTCATACATCGACACCGGCACGGTGCGCTTATGGCGAGTGTTGAGGTACTTGGTCTCGATCTCGACGGCGACGTCGGCGGGCACGTCGCGGCCCTCGAGATAGTCGTCGACGTGCTCATACGTCACACCGAGATTGGCCTCGTCGGCCTGGCCCGGCGTGTGATCGAGTAGGTCAGCGGTCGGCACCTTCTCGTAGAGACGCTCCGGGGCGTTGAGGTGCTTGAGGAGTTGCTTGCCCTGACGCTTGGTGAGCGCCGTCAGCGGCAACAGGTCAGCGCCGCCGTCTCCGAACTTAGTGAAGAAGCCTGTGACTGCTTCGGCGGCATGGTCGGTTCCGACCACAAGATAGCCGAGCTGCCCCGCGATCGCGTACTGTGCCACCATGCGCTCCCGAGCTTTCACGTTCCCCTTGTTGAAATCTGTGATCGGCTCGCCCATGGCATCCGCAAAATCGGCAGCGATACCATCAACGGCACGCTGGATGTTGAAGGTCACCTCACGGTCAGCCTCAATAAAGTCGAGCGCCAATTGCGCATCGTCCTCGTCGTGTTGCACTCCGTGCGGAAGTCGCACCGCCACAAACTGAGCCTCGGCACCCTCAGTACGAAGCTCGGTGACCGCCAACTGGCAGAGTCGCCCAGCCAGCGAAGAGTCCTGCCCACCGCTGATGCCCAACACGAGTCCCTTAGCGTGCGACGCCTTCAGGTACTCCTTGAGAAAGTCGATGCGCATGCGAACCTGCTCTGCAGCATCGATTGCGGGCTGGGTGTTCAAGTCGTAGATGATGCGCGCTTGCAACGGAGTCATGACTTAAATCTAACCCCCGCATCCGGCATTAGGATTATTCACTTTTGCTTTACCGCGCACTCTCAGCGGGTTAGCCTAAAAATGCAACATCCGCGAAACAAAGGGAGCCTTACGATGCTTGACCAACTGCTTCGGCCCAAGGTTGCGTTTCTTGTCGGCATCGGACTGCTCGTCGTAGGGTTCCTCTTCGAAGTTGCCATTTATCCTGCAGCCATCTATGCCGCACAGTCGATCGGCTATCCGCTCGCATCAGACTTCGCCCAAGGGCTTGTGCAAATCGTCAGCACTATCTCGTGGATCATTCGTTTCGTCGGTCCCGCGCTCATCGCTGCGTCGCTCGTGCTCCTCAAGCTCGACCGCCTGTCGGCCGCGGGAACATTTCGCCCCACACCAACCGGCGCTACGCACGACGAAGCTCACGACTAGGCAGATCCCCTTCTCGCCAGCGGGCTGCAGTCCGAGTGAGGGCTCTAGCCGAGCTCCTGAGCGATCTCCCACGGCAACCCCGACGGATCGAGAAACACCGCAGTGCGGCGACCCCACGGCCGGTCAACGGGGCCATTGATAAGTTCCACACCGTTTCTTGCAAGGGCAGCGCACACGGCATCCGCGTCATCCACGTTCACTGTCAGCATTACGGATGCGGGCGCGCCAGCGTGGGCAACAGGTGCCGGTTCGACAAGCCCGGGGGCTTCCGAGCGCGCCAACACGTTGATCACGAGCGAACCAACCCGTACCGCCGCCGACACCTCATCCTCGAAGAGAAGGGATGCCGCGAAGGTCTGGGTATAGAAATCGCGCGAGGCCACCACATCATCCGAAAAGACCGTGATTGCTTCGACATTGTTCAATGCTTCGATCACAGGCGCCTCCAGAGTCTCGGGGTCGATCGCGGCTTCAGGCGTGACTCGAACAGGGAAATAGCATGCACCCGCGCGACAGCCTCGGCAACCCTTCCGTGCAGCCGTTGGGGGCTTCTCCTCAGCCCGATCGCCTCCCTCTCCATGCAGGGCATGATCGGCGCTGCCGGGGACATAGTGCCACGAAGCTAAACCACGCCCTCCCGCTGACGCCAGCGGGCCCCAACGCAAGCCTTTGAGCTGCGCCACATTCGCCGTTGCCGAAGATTCCGCGTACGTTTTCATAGAGATCGGTTCGCCAGAGAAAGAGGTCAGTTGACGATGAGAGTTGCGATGCGCCGCCTGAGCGTGCAAATACTCGTCATCGCGGAAGGTGTCAACCTTTATGAGTCAGTTTCTTTAGCCGGTCATTGAGTTCGTTCCTTCCTTTTCGGGTTCGTTGATCCACGTCGTCGTCGGGAATGTTGGCGGCTGCGGGAGCTTCCGAACGAAGC
>NZ_JBQIAV010000015.1:0-42151 GCF_054957775.1 Rhodoglobus galactosidasius
CGACGCTGCGACGTCCTCTACGCAATGCTCCGCGACGGCACCCTCTACCAAGCCCAGCACCAACTCGCCGCTTGACAAACCACCTAGGGGCACCCCCCCGCGATTATTCGCACCAAGAAAGGAAACAATGATGTTTGGAACGAAGCACACCGGGCGCGCAGGCGCTGTAGTAGCGATTGCCCTAGGTATAACTCTTGCGGCAGGAGGTTGCGCGAGCTCGACCACCGACAACTCGAGCGACAGCGGCGACGCCGCCAACGGTGATTCAAACCTGTCGATCGTGATGTTGCCTAAGAACCTAGGCAACCCGTACTTCGACACCTCCACCGGCGGCGCAGAAGAGGCAACTGCGGCATTCGGGGGCACGTTCGAAGAAGTAGGCCCCACCGAAGCTTCGCCGACGGCGCAGGTTCAGTACATTCAGACCGCAGCGCAGCAGGGAGTAGGCGGGCTCATCGTTTCGGCAAATGACCCTGAAGCTCTTTGCGATGCGCTCGATGAGGCACGTTCGGCCGGGGTGAAGGTCGTCACGTTCGATTCGGACACCAACCCTGAGTGTCGCGATCTTTTTGTAAACCAAGCAACCGCGGAAGGTATCGCGAAGGTCCAGGTGGACTTGATCGCTGAGGAAATTGGCGAGAGCGGTCAGATCGCCATTCTGTCATCGACGCCGAACGCGACGAATCAGAACGCGTGGATCGCGATCATGGAAGAAGAGCTCAAGGCTTACCCTGACATCGAGCTCATTGAAGTTGCCTACGGCGGCGACGACGACCAGACAGCATTCGACAAGACTGCGGCTCTGCTTCAGACGTATCCTGACCTCGCAGGCATCGTTTCGCCTACCACAGTGGGAATCACTGCGGCCGCTCGCTACCTTTCCACGTCAGAGTACAAGGGCAAAATTGCAATCACCGGTCTTGGTACACCGAATCAGATGCGCGGCTATATCGAAGACGGCACCGTGACGGCATTTGCGCTTTGGAACCCGGCTGACCTCGGCTACCTCGCAGCGTACGCAGCTCAGGCGCTCCTTACAGGCGAGATCACCGGAGCGGAAGGCGACAAATTCGAAGCCGGGGACCTAGGAACTTACGAAGTCGGCGCTGACCAGAGCGTTCTGCTCGGAGACCCCTACGTCTTCAACGCGGATAACATCGCAGACTTCGACTTCTAAGCCGCAGTCGTGAATCGGCTCGGTCTGCAAATGCAGGCCGAGCCGATTTCAATTTCTCACTGATTCGAGCGGGCGGAACCGCACGCCAGGAAAAACTAGTGCATGTCTCGAAGGCTGCATGAGGTACCCATGCTCTACCTTGCTAGGCCAAAGCAGCAGGACAGAGGCAGTGACCCCGTCCCGGTGAAGTTTTCTAGCTCGCCTAGTGACCTCGGTCGTCCACACACTCGAACGCGTTGCGGAGTTCCCGAAAGCTTACGAGAGAAACTTGACGCCGTTTTCGAGCGTCGAAAGGATTGCTGGAGTGAGGAGATTCAAGACTCGTCTTTTCCCGTTGGGGCCGCGACCAACTGCTCGCGAAGGTTGAAAACCTCTGTCAGGGCAGTGGCCGCTTGGTCGACACGGCCATCAATGCCAACGAAGAAATGACTCATGTCGCGCTCCCATTGCGAGGCGATCTCTGAGCCGGCGAGGTAGGCCCGCGAGGCGTCATCGTCATCGGTCTCGTAGTAGCCGACAAGTCGGCCGCCCTCAGCTAGAAAAATCGTATAGTTGCTGCGGCCGGATGCCTCAATTTCGGCGAGCATCTCGGGCGAGACTGGGGAGTGTCGCTCAATGTACTCAGCGATGAGTTCGGGTTTGACCTGCAGCTGGAAGCAGACACGTACCGGTGTGTCGGAATTCGTCATTGAAAAATCTCCTGGTGGGCGATCATGAATCGTTTCAAACAATAGTTCACTCTGCCGTCTCACACAAGTACTCTGTGGCGCGAACTGAGCGACGGCAAGCTTGATCGGCCACGACTTCTTTCCTCTCATCGTTCAAAGTATCTGAGTACGCGAGCCGGATGTGATCATCTACAGCGTGACGCTGAAAAGAATACCCGCACCCTGATCGGCGGCGCCGGGTGTTGTTTCTATTACCGGCCGCTCAACCTAGGGCCCAGTGCCTTCCTCCATCAGGGTTCCAGCCCTATTGCTTGATCAAGATAGATCTGCTTCGGGATCCGATGACGCACCACAACCTTGTCGATCATCGATCGATTAACGCCAAGACGATAATCGGTCCGGTGACGTGCGCGACGAATTCGCCCGTGCGGGGTGAAAGGAGCATCAGCGTGAGTCAAGGAGGCCCCCGGTTGTTGGCGTGAGCTTGGTAACCCACATGCTGCCGGAGGACTTCAGCAAATCAAGCGAGCACAACGTCCATGGGAACTACACCTAGGGCGCGTCGACGGCGCTAGCCGAGGTTGAACGGCGCACCACAAGCTCAGGCTGAAACTCCACGTGACGTGGGGACGCCTCCGGATCAGCCACCTCTTCGAGCAAGATCTCCAATGCGGTGTGGCCGATCATGCCTGCAGGCTGACGGATCGACGAGAGCGGCACGACCGCAGAGGACGCGAAGTCAATGTCGTCGTAGCCGATAAGGGCAATGTCCTCGGGAACGCGAAGGTTAGAGCCCTGCAACATGAGCGCCTGAAGAACGCCCATCGCCACCAGATCGTTCGCCGCAAAGATTGCATCGGGCAGTTCTGAACGGCCAGCTATCGCGGCACCTGCCTGGCGGCCAGCGATCACGCTGAGCGAGGCCAAAGTGACGAGCTCGAGAGAAACCTCCGGATGCGCTTGAGCTGCTCGCTCCGCACCCTCAAATCGGTCGGCGACTTGGCGAATGGAGAGGGGGCCTCCCACAAACACGATGCGCGTGCGGCCCTCGGCGATCAAATGCTCGACGGCCATGCGGCCGCCGGCCACGTCATCCACGGTGACCGAACTAAAGCTTCGATCGGAACTCGCGCGGTCAACGAGAACGGCAGGGATTCCTCGGGCTCGTAGAGCCGTGAGGCGCGTGCTGATCTCGCCGATCGGAGAGATCAGCACGCCGTGCGAGCGTTGCTGCTCGAAGAGTTCGAGGTACGCCAGTTCGCGCGCCGGATCTTCGTCACTGTTTCCCAGAATGACGGACAGCCCCTCTTTGCTGGCCCGGGTTTCCGCCCCACGAGCAACATCCGTGAAGAAGGGGTTTCGCACGTCGAGAACGACGAGCCCCACCGTCTTGCTGTGGCCATCCCGTAATTGTCGAGCGGCGTCGTTGCGCACGAAACCGAGAGTCGCGATGGACCGCTGAACTTTGGTGACGGTTGTCGGCGCCACTTTCGAAGGGTGGTTCATGACGTTCGAGACTGTGCCTACGGAGACTCCAGCATGCCGGGCGACATCTTTCACGCTCACCGCGCTCATGAATCCTGCTTTCCCAGCCTCGTCGCTGCCTAGTTTTTGAATCGTTCAATAGTGTCACGGATTAGCCGCACCTTGACGGAAACCCATAAAAGACCTTATCCTCGATCTCAAGAGTTAAAACGATTCAATGAAGAGTTGACGAGTGGGGAAACACGCGCCCGCCACTAGGCGCAGCCAGTCATCACTCCGCGAGAACAAAGGAACACCAGTGACCAGCTTCAGCTCAATCGCAGCCCGCCTCGAAGAACAGGCCATCGAGCTCCCGTCATGGGCCTTCGGCAACTCCGGCACACGATTCAAGGTTTTCGGCACCCCCGGCACCCCGCGCACCCCCGAAGAGAAGATTGCGGATGCCGCCCAGGTCAACAAATACACGGCTTTGTCTCCGTCGGTTGCCCTGCACATTCCGTGGGACAAGGTTGAGGACTACAGCGCTCTTCGAGCTTTCGCCAATGAGCACGGGGTTGAGTTGGGAACAATCAACTCGAACACCTTCCAAGACGACGACTACAAGTTCGGCTCGCTCACCCACGTCGATCCCACGATTCGTCAGAAGGCTATCGATCACCATTTCGAGTGCATCGACGTGATGGATCAGACCGGGTCACGCGACCTCAAGATTTGGCTTGCTGATGGCTCCAACTATCCGGGTCAAGCTGATCTTCGCGGTCGCCAGGATCGTCTCGCTGACTCCCTCGAGAAGATCTACGGCCGACTCGGGCAAGAGCAGCGCATGGTGCTCGAGTACAAGTTCTTTGAGCCCGCTTTTTACCACATGGATGTTCCGGACTGGGGAACCAGCTACGCCCAAGTGGCGGCCCTCGGCGAGCGCGCTCTCGTCTGCCTCGACACCGGCCACCACGCCCCCGGCACCAACATCGAGTTCATAGTGATGCAACTGCTTCGCCTCGGAAAGCTCGGCTCGTTCGACTTCAACTCGCGCTTCTACGCCGACGACGACCTCATTGTGGGTGCCGCCGACCCGTTCCAGTTGTTCCGCATCCTGTACGAAGTTGTTCGCGGCGGCGGCTACGGCACCGACAGCGGTGTTGCCTTCATGCTCGACCAGTGCCACAACGTCGAAGACAAGGTTCCCGGCCAGATGCGGTCGGTGCTCAACGTGCAGGAAATGACGGCGCGTGCACTGCTCGTCGATACCGCGGCGCTCAGGGTTGCCCAGAATGCCGGCGATGTTCTCGGCGCCAACGCGATCATGATGGATGCCTTCTACACCGACGTGCGCGGTGACCTCGCCGCCTGGCGCGAATCGCGCGGGCTTCCCGCGGACCCGATGGCGGCCTACGCGGCATCCGGTTACCAGGAAAAGATCGCCGCTGAGCGTGTTGGTGGCGTTCAGGCAGGCTGGGGAGCCTAAGCCTCGCGGTTTAGACGCTGCCTCATCCTCGCTCCCGTTCACTCTCGCCTCTGACGACAAGGACCTCTCATGACAAACCCCACTGCAGTTGAACTCATCGCACGCTCGAACCGTCTCGGTTCCGATCCGCGCGTCACCAACTACGCCGGCGGCAACACGTCGGCCAAGGGCACCGAAACGGATCCCGTTACCGGCGAGCCCATCGAGCTCATGTGGGTGAAAGGCTCCGGCGGAGACCTGGGCACCCTCAAGGAAGCTGGCCTCGCCGTGCTGCGCCTTGACCGCCTGCGCTCCATGACCAACGTCTACCCCGGCATCGACCGCGAAGACGAAATGGTTGCCGCGTTCGACTACACGCTGCACGGTAAGGGTGGCGCCGCGCCATCCATCGACACCGCCATGCACGCGCTCGTGGATGCCGCCCACGTCGATCACTTGCACCCTGATTCCAGTATCTCCATTGCGACCGCAAAGGATGGCGAGAAGCTCACCAAAAAGGCGTTCGGCAATAAGGTTGTCTGGGTTCCGTGGCGCCGCCCCGGTTTTCAGCTCGGGCTCGACATCGCCGCCATCAAGGAAGCAAACCCGAAGGCAATCGGCTGCATCCTCGGCGGGCACGGCATCACCGCGTGGGGCGACACCAGCGAAGAAGCCGAGTCGAACAGCCTCTGGATCATTAAGACCGCTGAAGATTTCATTGCCACTAAGGGCAAGAAGGCGCCGTTCGGTCGCACCGTCGCCAAGAACGCGGCCCTTCCCGAAGACGAGCGTCGCGCAAAGGCTGCCGCTTTGGCTGCCACCATCCGCGGCCTCGCGAGCCACGACCGCCCCATGGTTGGTCACTTCACGGACTCCGACGTCGTGCTCGACTTCATGGCATC
Source organism: Rhodoglobus galactosidasius (assembly GCF_054957775.1). Taxonomy (NCBI): domain Bacteria; kingdom Bacillati; phylum Actinomycetota; class Actinomycetes; order Micrococcales; family Microbacteriaceae; genus Rhodoglobus; species Rhodoglobus galactosidasius. Next base: position 5,677 of record NZ_JBQIAV010000015.1, read on the forward strand.
CGCTAACGCTCCGAAGCTCGCAAAACTGGGCACGAGCTGCCCCGATCACTTCTTGCGCACCAAGGTGAAGCCACTGCTGCTCGACCTCCCGGCCAACGCAACGGTCGAGAAGAGCATCCAGCGACTCAAAGAACTGCACGAGGAGTACCGCAAGGACTACACCGCGTACTACGAGAAGTACGCCACCGCAGACTCCCCTGTCATTAGAGGAGCTGACCCGTTGATCGTGCTCGTTCCCGGTGTCGGAATGTTCAGCTACGGCGCCAACAAGCAGACCGCCCGCGTGGCCGGCGAGTTCTACGTGAACGCCATCAACGTCATGCGCGGCGCCGAAGCCATCTCGACCTACGCTCCCATCAGCGACGCCGAGAAGTTCGCCATTGAATACTGGGCACTCGAGGAAGCCAAGCTGCAGCGGATGCCCAAGCCCAAGTCGCACGCCACCCGCGTCGCCCTCGTGACCGGCGCAGCATCCGGCATCGGTAAGGCAATCGCTACCCGTCTCGCTGCGGATGGCGCGTGCGTCATCATCGCTGATCTCGACCTCGAAAAGGCTCAGGCCGCTGCTGCCGAGATCGGTGCTGCGTATCCGAACCCGGCTGACGTCGCCATCGGCCTCAAGGCCAACGTGACCGACGCTGCCGCAATCGAGCGCATGGTGCAGGATTCCGTACTCGCGTTCGGTGGCATCGACATCGTTGTGAACAATGCGGGCGTTTCGCTCTCGAAGCCCCTGCTCGAGACCACCGAGCAGGATTGGGACTTCCAGCACGACATCATGGCCAAAGGTTCGTTTCTCGTCTCGAAGGCAACCGCGCCGGTGCTCATCGAGCAGGCCATGGGTGGCGATGTGATTTACATTTCGTCAAAGAACGCGGTGTTCGCTGGGCCCAACAACATTGCGTACTCGGCCACGAAGGCAGACCAGGCACACCAGGTTCGACTGCTTGCGGTCGAGCTTGGTGAGCACGGCGTGAAGGTCAATGGCATCAACCCTGACGGTGTTGTTCGTGGTTCAGGAATCTTCGCTTCTGGCTGGGGCGCAAACCGCGCCAAGACTTACGGTGTTGAAGAAGAAGATCTGGGCAAGTTCTACGCGCAGCGCACGATCCTCAAGCGTGAGGTTCTTCCCGAGAACGTGGCCAACGCGGTTTCGGTGCTCACGGGCCCCGACCTCAGCCACACCACCGGGCTCCACATTCCGGTTGATGCTGGTGTTGCGGCGGCGTTCTTGCGATGAATAACGCAGTTGCCGCCGTAGATCTCGGTGCGACCAGTGGCCGGGTCATGCTCGGCCACGTCGGTCACAACGAGCTCAGTGTTCGCCCGGTAGCGCGCTTTCCCAATGGCCCGGTGCGGCGCGAGGACGGTTTGCACTGGGATATCGATGCCCTCTACTCGAGCGTGCTCGCAGGGTTGGTTGCCGCCGTGCGCGAAGAGCCTCAGCTCTCGAGCATCGGTGTCGACTCGTGGGCTGTTGACTATGCGCTGATGGCGGGCGGGCGGATGATCGCCCCACCGTTCCACTACCGCGACGACCGCACCGCGGCCGGAGTCGAGCGGGTGCATGCCGTCGCCGATCACGCTGAGCTGTACTCCTCTAATGGCCTGCAGTTTCTTCCGTTCAATACGCTGTACCAGTTCGCGGCCGAACAGAATCTTGCCGGCGCCGACAGCTTCTTGCTCGTGCCTGACCTCATCAACTACTGGTTGACGGGTCGCCAGGTTGCCGAGCACACCAACGCCTCAACGACAGGTCTGCTCAACATTGCGACCGGTCAGTGGGATGACGCGCTCATCGAGAAACTCGGAATGCCGCGCAAGTTGTTCCCTGAGCTTGTTGTTCCGGGCACACGCCTGGGGCCGGTGCGCGACGAGCTCGGCATCAGTGCCGACGTGGTCTCTGTTGGATCGCATGACACCGCATCCGCTGTGGTTGCTGTGCCTGCCACAAACGACGACTTCGCCTACATCTCGTGTGGCACGTGGGGTCTCGTGGGCGTTGAGCTGAACTCTCCCGTGCTGACGGAAGCGAGCCGTGCTGCGAACTTCACCAACGAGGGCGGCGTCGACGGCCGCGTGCGCTACCTGCACAACGTGATGGGGCTGTGGCTGCTGAGCGAGTGCGTGCGCGAATGGCAAACGACCGACGCCAGCGTCGACCTTCTTGAGCTTTTGGCTGCGGCATCCACCCTCACCGTGAAGGTGCCGACCTTCGATGCGAATGACCCCGGCTTCATGGCGCCAGAAGGAATGCCCGGGCGCATTGCCGCCTGGTGCATCGAGCACGACCTGCCCGCACCGCAGTCGCACGTCGAGTTTGTGCGCAGCATCATCGAGAGCCTCAGCGCTGCCTTTGTGGATTCGGTGCAGACGGCGTCGAAACTGTCGGGCAAGCGTGTGTCGGTCATCCATATTGTGGGTGGTGGTTCGCAGAACGAGTTGCTCTGCCAGCTCATCGCAGACCGGAGCGGGATGCCGGTGCTTGCGGGACCCGTTGAGGCGACAGCGATTGGCAACGTGCTGATTCAGGCGCGGGCTCAGGGTTTCGTTGAAGGGTCGTTGGAAAGCTTGCGCAGCTTGGTTGCTGCGGCATTCTCTCCGCGTCGTTACCTTCCGCGCTCGCGCTAACGTCTGCGCCGGGGTGATACCAGCGCGCCTGCCGCGGGACTAGCCTGCGGCAGGCGCGCTGCGAGTTAGTTTTCGTCGAGCATCGGGTAGGTCAGGCTGATCTGGCGGCGGATCTCGTCGAGGGTATACATGATCTGCACGCTCTGGCTCGGCGGCAGGATGTCGTTGGCGAGTTCACCCGCTGCAACGAGGCGTTCGAGTTCTGCGGCCTGGAACTGCATGCCGCGTCCGGTGGCGGTACCGTCAAATTCTTCGACAACAGCTCCCGAGCCATCGAAACGTGTGAACGTGGTCGGCTCATACCAGACCTCGTCGATCTCGATCCGCCCCTCGCTGCCGACGATGACCGCGCGGTTGGGACCATGCAGGTCGAGGGTGGTCTGGAGCACAGCTTGTGCCTCATCGCCGTAGCTCAGAATCATCGAGGTCTGGCGGTCGACGTCGGTGGCGGTCTTGGTCGCCACAGCAACGACGTTTGTCGGCGTTCCAAGAATGTCGTAGGCGAACGACAGCGGGTAGATGCCGAGATCGAGCAACGCCCCACCGCCGAGAAGCGGGTTGTTGATTCGGTGAAGTGGATCACGCGACAGGTTTTGATTGTGATCGGCGATCACGCTGCGGATGCTTCCGAGCGCACCGCTCCGCACGAGTTCGCGAATACGAACCATGTGGGGCAGGTAGCGCGCCCACATGGCTTCGAGCACGACAAGTCCGAGCTCGGATGCCCGGGCGACGACAGTCTCTGCCTGGGCTGCATTCATCGTGAATACCTTCTCCACGAGAACGTGCTTGCCGGCGTTCAAGGCGAGAAGCGCATGCTCTTCATGGAAGGGGTGGGGAGAAGCGACATAGATAGCGTCGACATCGGGGTTGGCAACGAGTTCTTCATAGCTACCATGGGCGGCCGGGATGCCATACTTTGTCGCGAACTCAGTGGCCGCGCCAGCAGTGCGAGAGCCCACTGCCACGACACTGAACCCATGCTCGATGAGATCGCTAGTCTGCAAGCCCGCAATCCACCCCGTACCCAGAATTCCCCATGCCAACTGATCAGTCATTCCATCTCCTTTGAGGCGCCACGAAACATATCCCATCAACCTAACAGGACGGTATTTCATTTTGTTAGACATTCTGTTAAATTGTTTTACAATATTCGGGAGCAGGCACGGCGACTGCTGGCCGGAGAACCACTCGCATACGTGGTGATTGAGGGGCGTTGATCACCGGGCAGGCGTCATTCGCTCAAACACTTTTCACAACGAAGCACAGGAGAACAAGAGATGACTGCAAAGATTCCGGACACCATGCGCGCTAGCATCCTGCTGTCACAGGACACCCTTACGATCGAGGAGCGCACGGTACCCACTCCCGACCGCGACCAAGTGCTCGTTCGCGTTGCCGCGGTCGGAGTGTGCGGCTCTGACGTTCACTTTTTCCGCGAGGGGCGCCTTGGTGACTTTGTCGTCAACAACCCTCTCGTGCTTGGCCACGAGCTATCAGGCCGCATCGTCGCGGTAGGAAGTGATGTTGATTCAAATCGCGTCGGTCAACGGGTCGCCATCGAACCGCAGCGACCGTGCGCACAGTGTCAGGAATGCCGAACTGGCCGCTATAACCTGTGCAAGAAGATGGAGTTTTTTGCCACTCCATCGATTGATGGCGCTTTCGCCGAATACGTCACGATTCAGGATGCGTTCGCGCACGCAATTCCCGACAGCATGTCGGACGAAGCAGCCGCAATGCTTGAGCCTCTCTCCGTGGCGATCGCGTCAGTGCGCAAAGCGGGCGTTACTCCGGGGTCGAGCATCCTCATTGCGGGGGCGGGCCCCATCGGCATCATCACAGCTCAGACAGCGAGGGCATTCGGTGCGAAAGACATCATCGTCACAGACCTCATTGAAGAGAAGCGCGAGCGCGCGCTCAAGTTTGGTGCGACCCGAGTCATCGACCCTGTCGCGACGTCGATCGAATCACTCGACCTTGACGTCGAGGCATTTATCGACGCATCTGGGTCGCCGCGTGCCGTCGACAGCGGAATCCGAGCCCTTCGTCCCGCAGGAACCGCAGTGCTCGTGGGGTTGGGAAACTCCACGATGACTCTGCCTGTTGAACAGATCCAAAACCTCGAGCTCAATGTGACGGGAATTTTCCGTTACACCGACACGTGGCCTACAGCAATCCATCTCGTATCGAGCGGCCAAGTCGATCTCGACAGCCTGGTTACCGGAAAGTTCGATCTCGACCACGTTCGCGAAGCCCTCGACAGCGATCTCGACCCGACGAGCCTCAAATCGATCGTTTATCCGTAGAAAGGCATTCCTGGGGTTGTGGTCACCTCGTGCGAACTCTGCGTCGACGGCCGCTCCCGAAAGGTAACGATCCTCGCCATTGTGGGCCAACAGCCCCGTTTATTGATTGTTATGCAATCTGCTATATTGTATAGCAATATGAAGCGAATGGAGCACTATGTCTTTGTTGACGGCTGCTGAACGCACGGGGCCCATCCGGCCCGACGCGATCTACGCTGAATTACGTGCCAACATCATCGGCGCCACAATCGCGCCCGGGGCCACCGTCACCGAATCCCGTGTCGCCCTACGCTTCGGCGTCGCCCGCCCCACGGCCCGCATCGCCATCGAACGACTCGTCGCTGACGGCCTGCTGCGCCGCGAACCACATCAGGCTGCGCGAGTTCCCTTCCTCAGCGGTGACGACGTGAACGACCTCTTCACCAACCGCGCGATCGTCGAGGGCGCGGCAATTGCAGCACTGACCCAGCACGGCATGATTCCTGCCGCCGCGCTGCAGGCCCACCGCTCGCTGCGGTCTGGTTCGACAGGGTTCGCGCACGACGACATCCAGTTCCATCGTGCGCTCGTCGCCGGTCAGCCCAGCTCACGCCTCACCCGAATGCACGAACTGCTGATGGGTGAAATCGAGCTGTGCATTGGGCAGGTTCAATCCGCCCAACTGATTACCGCCCACGAGGTGGCCGACCAACACCAGGGCGTCCTCGATGCCATCACCGCCGGGGATGCCGTCACCGCTGAGCGGCTCACCCGCGACCACATCATGGGGGCGCGCGATCGCCTCCTTACCCACCTCGACTCCACCAGCTAAGGGCACACCATGGTTAAGCGTCAATTCCCGAACCCCATCGAGCTTGCGAAGCTCATGAAGTTCAAAGCACCAGAACTCAACGGCAAGAAGCGTCGCCTCGACAGCGCACTCACGATCTACGACCTCAAAGACATCGCCAAGCGCCGCACGCCCAAGGCCGCCTACGACTACACGGATGGCTCAGCCGAAGGCGAGATCTCACTGAGCCGGGCGCGCCAAGCATTCGAAGACATCGAATTTCACCCCTCGATCCTGCGGGACGCCTCCCACGTCGACACCACCACCCAGATCTTGGGTGGCACCTCAGCGATGCCGTTCGGAATCGCGCCCACGGGATTCACCCGCCTCATGCAAACCGAAGGCGAGATTGCTGGCGCGGGCGCAGCAGCGGCAGCAGGCATTCCCTTCACTCTCTCGACGCTGGGCACGACATCCATCGAAGATGTGAAGGCCGCGAACCCTGACGGCCGCAACTGGTTCCAGCTCTATGTAATGCGCGATCGCGAGATCTCGTACGGACTCGTTGAGCGTGCAGCCGCCGCCGGCTACGACACCCTCATGTTTACCGTCGACACCCCGGTTGCTGGAGCCCGACTGCGTGACAAGCGCAACGGCTTCTCGATCCCACCACAGCTGACCGCCGGCACGATCCTCAACGCAATCCCCCGCCCGTGGTGGTGGTTCGACTTCCTCACCACGCCGCCGCTGGAGTTCGCCTCGCTCGCCACCACCGGCGGCACCGTCGGTGAACTGCTCGACTCCGCGATGGACCCGTCAATCGATTACGACGACCTCACGACCATCCGCGCCATGTGGCCAGGCAAGATCGTGATCAAGGGTGTGCAAAACCTTGAGGACTCGAAGCGCCTTGCCGATCTCGGCGTTGACAGCATCCTGCTTTCCAACCATGGTGGCCGCCAACTCGACCGCGCCCCCATCCCCTTCCACCTGCTGCCCAACGTGGTCCGCGAAGTCGGCAACGACGTTGAGGTGATGGTCGACACGGGCATCATGAATGGTGCCGACATCGTGGCCTCGATGGCACTCGGCGCCAAGTTCACGCTCATCGGTCGCGCCTACCTCTACGGCCTCATGGCCGGCGGTCGCGAAGGTGTTGACCGCACGATCGAGATCCTCTCTGACCAAATCGTGCGCACCATGAAGTTGCTCGAGGTTACGAGCATTGAAGAGCTCGAGCCCAAGCACGTGACGCAGCTGCAGCGGTTGGTTCCGCGCGCAGTCGCGCCCAGTGCTGCCGCAGCGGTGCCTGCCAAACGCGCCGCACCGCGAAAGACCGCATCAACAAAGAACTGAGACGGCGCGTGCCGGACGGGGCATAGGGTTGAACAACGTGAACCACAACTCTTCAACGGGCCCACCGCCAGTGTGGCGCGCACCCGGAATGCCCGCACTGCTCGCACTGACGGCTGCTGGCTTCGGTGGCTTCGCGGCCCTGCTGCCCGTCGTACCCCTCTGGGCGGTGCAGGGCGGCGCCAACGAAGCGGGAGCTGGCCTCGTCAATGGGCTGCTTTTGCTCGCGACGGTCATGACCCAACCATTCGTTCCGCGCCTGCTCACTCGCTTAGGGACCGGAAGGGTGTTGGCCGCAGGGCTGGCACTTCTTGGTGTTCCGCCGTTGCTCTTTCTCTTCTCCGACCACCTCAGCTGGATTCTGATCCTGTCGGTTCTGCGGGGCGTTGGTTTCGGCATTCTCACTGTGGCTGGGTCGACCGTCGTCGCCAATCTGGTGCCGCGCGCTCAGCATGGTGCCGCCATTGGGGCCTACGGCGCAGCAATCGCCGTGCCGCAAGTGATCCTCGTTCCGGCGGGACCGCTATTGGCAGATTCGGTCGGGTTTTGGGCCGTGTTCGCGCTGGGAACCCTGCCGATTCTTGGGATCAGTTCCGCTCCACGGCTGGCTCGGGTTCTGCGTGAGCAGGAAGCTGCTCGGTCCTTTCTGCCCCCTACCGATGTCACGCCAATCGTGCTCGGTAACAGTTCCGGGCGTCGAAAGTTGATGAGCAGTCTGGTTCGCCCCATGATGCTCCTCAGCGGGGTCACTCTCGCCGGCGGTGCACTCATCACCTTTGCGCCGCAGATGAGTTCGTCACCAGCCCTCACCGCCGGCGCACTCACTCTCCTCACGTTCAGCGCGGCGGTAACCCGGTGGGGCGTTGGCGGCCTAGCCGATCGGCACGGCGCTAAGCCGTTCCTGTGGCCCTTAGTGCTGCTGACCGTCATCGGGCTCGTTCTGGCCGCCATCGCGGTTCAGAACCCCAACGCCACCACAATTGCGCTCTTTCTCGTCGGCATGACCCTCGTCGGCATTGCGTACGGTGGGCTGCAGAACCTCACCCTTCTGATCTCCCTCGCCTCAGTGCCACGCAAGCAGTATGGAACTGCAAGCGCCGTCTGGAACATCGGGTTCGACATGGGAACAGCAGTGGGCTCCGTGCTCATCGGCACTCTCGCCGCCGCGCTGTCATTCCCTCCAGCACTGCTCGTCGCCGCCGCGATTTCGCTCCTCACTCTGCCGCTCGCCTTTACACGTGGCACGACTGGTGAGAAATAGCGAGGCAAGCGGGAGCGCGGCTAGGCGAGCCGCAGAAGTCGCGCCCGCAGTTCTTTTGGCGTTGATTCAGGCATCGCGGCTGAAAGTTCGCTGCGTTTCGGCAGCGCGCCACCCTCGGCAACCACAGTGATCGCGCGAGCAAGGCTGCCGCGCCCGACATGGGTGAGTGCGTTGTCGTCGGCATGCATTTCGAGAAGGAGGGCAACCTCCCGCGACGCGTTGCGGGCGGTCGGCAGCCAGGGCAGCGACAGCTTCCACGCGGTGAAGAAGATCAACACGATGTCATGCCGCAGCCGAACGTGTGCCCGCTCATGCTCAACAACCGCGCGCAGCTCTTCGTCGTCGAGCAGCTCAATCAGTCCGGCCGTCAACACGGTAATCGACTTGAGCGCACCGGGTAGGCAGTAGGCAACCGGTGCCAGGGTGTCGATGACCCGGGTGCCCGGGCGGTCAGACATGGGTTCGCTCAGCAGAGTGATGAGTTGGGCGTGACGGGCTCGTTCCCGCTCGGCATAGACAACGGTCACCAGCAGGTTGAGAAGGAGGTGCGCAGTGAGGAAGAGTGCGCCCGAGAGCGCGAGCAACGACCACACCGAGGAGCCCTCTGGCAGCTCATTGTGGGTGACGAAACGCCACATGCCATTAGCGGCATCCGGGATATCATCGGCAAACGTTGCTGCGCCCAGCAGCACGAGAGACCCGATCATGCTGGTGCCGCCGACGAGCGCAACAAGTTGCCACACGAGCAAGCCGAGCGTCGGGCGGCGGTATGCCCACTGTGCTCCTGGCAGCAGTGCAGGCACCGGCCACGCGAGCAAGATCGCGACGAGGCCCAGCGTGATGGCAGCGACAAGCATGACTACCGGCCAGCGAGAATGCGGCGCAGAGTTTCAGCCTCTTCGCCCGAGACCTGGCCAACGAAGCGTTCGAGCACCGCAGCGCGATCGCTCGCCCCGCCAAGCACTTCGTGCATGAGGTCGGCCATGTGAGCTTCGCGAGCGGCTGCGGCACGATAGAGGTGCGGGCGAGAGTCACGCTCGCGCACCACAAAGTTCTTGTTCTCGAGGCGCGACAGCACGGTGAGAATTGTAGTGGCGGCGAGCTCACGGCCAGAAGATTCCGGTTCAGCGAGCTTGGCCTGAAGGTCATAGGCAGAGAGGCTTTCACCACCCGCCCACAGCAAATCCATCACGCTGCGTTCGAGTTCTCCTAACGAATTCATGACCCAATTCTACCTCAGGTAGAAATTATTTCTACAAGCGTGTAGAAATAGTTCTACAAGACGTAGAAAATGCAGTGGAAGGTGCGGAGTGGATCCCCTAGAAATCGCCCGGTGGCAGTTCGGCGTCACCACCGTTTACCACTTCATCATGGTTCCGCTCACGATCGGCCTCGGCCCGGTCGTCGCTCTTATGCAAACCCAGTGGGTGCGCACAGGTGATGAGAAGTGGCTGCGCATGACCAAATTCTGGGGCAAGTTGTACCTCATCAACTTCATCATGGGTGTTGCTACGGGCCTCGTTCAGGAGTTCCAGTTCGGCATGGCCTGGAGCGAATACTCCCGCTTCGTCGGCGACGTCTTCGGTGCGCCCCTCGCCATGGAAGGCCTGCTCGCCTTCTTCTTTGAATCAGTCTTCCTCGGCCTCTGGATCTTCGGCTGGAGCCGCCTCCCCAAGAAGATCCACCTCGCGACCCTCTGGATCGCCGTCGCCGGCTCCGTCGTCTCCGCCTTCTTCATCATTGTCGCGAACTCCTGGATGCAGCACCCGGTCGGCGTTGAACTCATCGACGGCCGCCCCGTCATGACCGACATCTGGGCCGTGCTCACCAACAACACCGCTCTCGCCGCGTATTCGCACACCATCATGGGCGCGCTGGCGGTAGGCGCTGGTTTCGTGGTCGGCATCTCCTGGTACCAGCTCTGGCAGCGTCGTCGCGACGGAATCGATACCGTGGATGCCACGGGCCGTGTCGTCGTCGGAGAGAACGCCAGCCTCCCGGGCCGCGATCGCACCGACCACTCGGTCTGGATCAAGAGCATCCGCATTGGCGCAGTAATAGCGATTATCGGATTCGGCGGAGTCGCCATCACCGGTGACCTGCAGGCGAAGCTGATGTTTGAACAGCAGCCGATGAAGATGGCTGCCGCTGAGGCTGCCTGCTACGACGGTACGAGCTTCTCGGTGCTGTCGATCGGCAACCTTGGCTCTCAGAACTGTGACGATGTTGTCGGAATTATTGAGATTCCGGGCATTCTTTCCTTCCTCGCTCACGGTGATTTCGAGACGGAGATCAAGGGTGTGAATACGCTCATTCCTGAATACCAGGAAAAATATGGCACCAACTTGCCCGACAACCCCCTCTACGGAGAGCGTGCCGGTCAGGAGATCAACTACCTGCCCATCATGGAAGTCACCTACTGGGGCTTCCGTCTGATGATCGGCTTCGGCATGCTCGCTGCCGGGTTCGCCCTCCTCACCCTGTGGATTGTGCGCAAGGGCACTGTGCCGCGCTCAAAGTTCCTCATGGGAACAGCCCTACTCAGCATCGCCGCCCCCTTCGGCGCAAACATCGCCGGCTGGGTCTTCACCGAGATGGGCCGCCAGCCCTTCGTTGTCGCTCCGAACCCGACGCCTGGTGGCGTCGACGGCGTGTATATGTTCACCGCAACAGCAGTCTCCCCTGGAGTGAGTGGCGAAGAGATCATCTTCTCGCTCGCCTCCCTCGCCCTCGTTTACGCCTTCTTACTCGTCTTCGAAGTGCGATTGCTGATCAAGTACGTGCGCGGTGGAGTGGCCTCGGCAATGCCTGAGCTCGGGCATCCAGAAGGCGACGGAAACGGCGATGACCCGGACAACCCCAACAACCCCAACCGACCAGACCGACGCGACGACGTTCTCGCGTTCGCCTACTAGACAGAAGGGCACGCACTCATGGAACTTCTCCCCACCATCTGGTTTATCGCGATCGCAGCGCTGTGGATCGGCTACCTCCTGCTTGAAGGCTTCGACCTTGGTGTCGGGATGCTGCTGCTCTTCAGCACCCGCAGTGACAAGCAGCGCCGGCTCATGCTCAATGCCATTGGCCCGGTTTGGGACGGTAACGAGGTCTGGCTGATCACCGCCGGAGCCGCCACTTTCGCTGCATTCCCGTTTTGGTATGCATCGCTATTCTCGGCGCTCTACATCCCGCTGACGATCGTGCTCGTGAGCCTCATCTTCCGCGCGGTAGCGATCGAGTACCGTGGTAAGGGCTCCAGTGACCGGTGGCGCATGTGGTGGGATCGCGCCCTCGGTCTCGGCTCACTCGGTTCAGCATTCGGCATCGGTGCAGCGCTTGCACTCACCACTACCGGGCTCCCGATTGACGCGAACGGTGACCGCGTTGGCGGTGCCTTCGCCTGGTTCACTCCCTACGCAGTGCTCGGCGGCCTTGCGGTTGTTGGCTTCTCGCTCGTGCATGCCTCCGCATTCCTAGGCCTGAAGACGGTTGGCGACGTGCGCGCTCGTGCCCGCACCTTCCTCGTGCGCTGGAGCCCCGTCGCACTGCTCCCCATCGTCGGCTGGGTCTTGGCCGTGCAGCTCCAGAACGGAACCCCCATCACGTGGGCGCTTGTCGTCGTCGCCGTGATCGCGGTCGTCTTCGCTTGGGTCAGTGCGCGAGCCGGGCGTGAAGGCCGCGCGTTTGTGGGAATCGCCGCCTTCTTATTGACTGGTGCATCATCCATTTTTGCTGCCGCGTATCCGGTCGTGCTGCCGTCCACGCTCGACCCCGCGTTCAACCTGACGATCTCGAACGCGGCCAGCGGTGAATATACGTTGAGCGTTATGAGCGTCGTTGCAGCCTTCGGTTTGCCACTCGTGCTGCTCTATCAGGGCTACACCTACTGGGTATTCCGCAACCGCCTGAGCGAACACCACCTCCCTGAGGCTCACGTGGTGAAGCCTGCTGTTGCCCCGGTTTCCTCAGCCCGCTAGGGCCTGAGCAGGATGCCGCGTGCAAAAAAGGGGATAGTGGAGGGCATGAAGGCCAAACTTCGCGAACGACTTGCGGCCGGGTTCGGCCCGGGCGGTGTGCACACACTGTTCGGGCTGGGTCTGCTGGCCGCCCTCAAGGGTCTCGCTCTCGTTCTCATGGCCGAGGCGGTTGCCCGCGGTGTGGTCGGCGTCATCGAGACGGATGAACGTGCCTGGCAGTTCGCGATCGTGCTCGGTGTGGCCGCAGGCCTGCTCCGCGCAGTCACCGCCTGGGGAACAGAGAGTTTCGCCGCCCGCGCTGCTCTTGGCGCAAAAGAGTCACTGCGTCACGAGCTCGCCGAGCGAGTACTAACGGGTTCCGATTCGCGCGTCGGTACAAGCACCGCGATCGCCACTGTGGGGCTCGATGAGCTCGACAACTACTTCCGCGTCGTGTTGCCGGCGATAGTGACAACGGCGACGGTTCCGCTGCTAATCGGTGCCCGCATCCTCTCGGTCGACTGGGTGAGCGCGCTCATCATTGTTTTGACGGTTCCGCTGGTTCCCGTGTTCATGGTGCTCGTCGGTGGACACACCCGCGAACGTGCAGAAGCGGCCAGCGCAAGCCTCGAACGCCTTTCGGATCACCTCGTCGAGCTGGCTCGCGGGCTTCCCGTGTTGGTCGGCCTCGGTCGGGTCGGCGAGCAGTCGCGTGCCCTGCGTGCGATCTCCGCCGAGAACCGTACGACCACCATGGCGACCCTCCGCACCGCCTTCCTCTCAGCGCTCGTACTCGAACTGATTGCCACGATCTCGGTCGCTGTTGTTGCCGTCTTCGTTGGTGTGCGACTCGTGGATGATCAGCTCTCGCTCACTGTTGGCCTCATCGCTCTCGTGCTCGCGCCCGAATGTTTCGCACCCTTCCGTGAACTCGGTGCGGCGTTCCACTCCTCCGAAAACGGACTCACCGCCCTGCGCCGCGCCCGCACGATCATCGATGCCCCGCGTGCCCGCGAGCACCGCCAGCTTGACGACAAATTCCGTGTTGTTGACCTCACGATCGGCTACGACGGTCGAGCACTCCCCGCCGTCGACAACCTCAGTTTCACGGCCACCCCCGGCACGATCACGGCATTGGATGGGCCGAGCGGCAGCGGAAAATCCAGTGTTCTCGAGGTGCTGGCCGGCAATCGCGAGCCCAGCGGCGGCAGCGTGTGGGGCATCGACCCGCAGCACGTGGCGTGGGTTCCGCAACATCCCCACACCGTCGCCGACAGCGTCATTGACGAACTGCGTCTCTATAGCAGCGACGAGAAAGCCATCAAGTCTGTCGTCGTTGAGCTGGGCTTGGCGGCGATCGCTGAGGCCGACCCCCGCCAGGTGAGTCCCGGCGAACTGCGTCGCATTGCCGTCGCGCGCGGACTGCTGCGCGTCGAAGCGGGCGCAACCCTGCTACTGCTGGATGAGCCGACCGCCCATCTCGACCCGGCATCCGCGCATCGTGTGGAGACGGCGATTGCTGAACTGCGCGGTCGCCCTGTGACGGTGCTTGTTGCCTCGCACGAGTCGGGCATTGCGGCCCTGGCTGACCAAGTGATCGCCGTTGGCTCTTCGGGCGGCACGCGTGCGGTCGAGTCTCGCGTTGACCCCCTAGCCGTTGCTCAGGAGTTGGATGCTGACGCTGTCGCCGCGCCCAGCTCACCCCGCGCCACTCTCGCCAGCCTGCTCGAGTTTGTGCGTCCGTCCCTCGCGACCCTCGTCGGAGCGATCGCTCTCGGCATTGGCGCGAGCCTTTTCGCGATCTCGTTGACGGCGATCTCGGGCTGGCTGATTGTGCGGGCCAGCGAACATCCGCCGATCATGTTCTTGCTTGTCGCCATTGTCGGTGTGCGGTTCTTCGGTCTGGGTCGTGCTGGGCTTCGCTATGCGGAGCGTCTCGCGACTCACAGTGCGGTGCTGAGTTCAGTGATCGAGTTGAGGGTCGCGCTCTGGAACGGTCTCGGCGCACGAGCCCTCGGTTCCCGTGCGCTCGCCAATGGTGGGGTTGCTCTCGACTATCTGGTCGCTGCTTCTGACCGGGTGCGGGATCTTGTTCCGCGCGTGGTGCTGCCGCCCGCCGTGGCCGTGGGAACCTCGCTTGCCGCGCTGATCGCTGTCGGATTGCTGCACGCCCCAGCGGTGCCCGTGCTGCTGGGGGGTCTTGCCGGTGCGCTCGTCGTCGCTCCCGTCATCGCCGTCTGGGTTGATCGGTCTGCGGCCCACGGCATCGCCGAAGTGCAGTCGCGTGTCGTGCGCGCCTTCGCCGCCATGACGGGGGCCGCCAGCGATCTGCGCGCCAACGGTGTTGGGGATCGGATGCTTGGCCGCCTCGATCGCATCGATGCCGAAGCTGGGGCACTCTCCCGCCGCAGCGCCCGCGCCCTGGGCATCGGCAACGCCGTCGTCGTCCTCGCCTGCTCGGTGACCGCCGTCGCGATGTTGCCCGCTGCCGCCCCTGCCGTTGTCGCCGGCACGCTTCCGATCGCCGTCGTCGCCGTGCTTGTGCTCATCCCGATCGGGCTCGTTGACTCGCTCATCGCGTTCGTCGACTCCGTGCAGCAGTGGCCCGCGCTCAGTGCCGCGCTGGCGAAAGTGCGGAGCGTCACTGAAGGCGCCGACGATGCTGTCCCCGGTCGCGGGGTACGTGGCGGAAGTGGATCGCGCGACGCGCGCGGATCCCGCACCGACGCTGAAACTGGAGCCGCGAGCGTAGACCGACCGCTGGCCGACGCAAGCGTTCTCGAACTGAGTGAGCTCGGCATCCGCTGGCCTTCGAGCCCGGCTCTCGCATTCTCGGGAGTGACTGCCCGCGTTGAGCGTGGCGAGTGGCTTGTGGTTGAGGGGCCCTCGGGGGCGGGAAAGTCGACGCTGTTGGCGGCGCTGCTTGGATATCTTCCGCCTGCCGCTGGGTCGTGGAGTCTCGGCGGTGTGGATGCTCGCGAGCTGTCCCCCGAGCAGTTGCGGCACGCGGTGACCTGGTGCCCGCAGGAGTCGCACCTCTTCGATTCGACAATTCGCGCGAACTTGCTGCTTGGACGGGCACACGACGATCAGCCGTCCGAGCACGAACTCGTAGCGGTTGTGCGTCAGGTTGGTCTTGGCCCACTCTTCGATTCGCTCGACCGTGGGTTGGATACCCGGGTCGGGTCGGCCGGCAAGAGCCTGTCGGGTGGCGAGCGGCAGCGTCTCGCGGTCGCCCGCACCTTGCTGACTCGTGCCGACGTGGTGCTGCTCGACGAACCGACTGCTCATTTGGATGCGGCGAGCGCCGAGCAACTCATCGCCGATCTGCGAGTGGCACTGGCCGACAAGATTGTGGTGCTCGTGAGCCATCATGCGGATGAGCGCCGCGACTCCGACGTCAGTGTGCGCCTGGGTGCACGCGAGCAGGTTTCGGCTCTTTAGCCCTCGCTAAGCAACGGGTTAGTCGTCGAACAAATCGCCAGCAACAGTCCGATGCACCGACTCGGGGTTAGAGGGGTGGTAAATGCCGGCGAGCACGTCGCGTTGCAAGCGCGCGAGTTCGCTATTGCTGCGGAATGCGCCCCCACCAGCCGAGCGCATCACTTGGTCGACGACGTGGCGGGCGGTTTCCGTGGTGCGGTGCTTGAGGCCAGAAAGTTTGCGGAACCATCCCATCCCGTGATCAACGAGCCCATCAACGTCATCGACGACGCTGTGCAGTTGGGGTTCGATCGCATCAAGGGCGAGGGCGGCATCCGCCATACGCCACCGCAGGTCCGGATGCTCGGAGTACGCGTCACCGGTAATGGCCGAGCTGCGCTTCTGCAGTGCTTCGACCCCGAGTTCGAGGGCGCGGTCGGCGAGCCCCGCATAGACGGAGGCGATGAGCGGCAAGAAGTTCGCGAACACGGCGAAGATGAACGGGTCGGCGTTGGGGCCGACGGGCAGCACGCGGGCGACCCGGTTCGCGGGAACGAAGGCGCCGTCGAGCACGGTGGTGTGACTTTGGGTGGCGCGCATGCCGAGGGTGTCCCAGTCATCGAGGGAGCGCCATCCGGGGGCTGATCGCTCGATGAAACCATGCACGAGGGTTTCGGTGCCATCGTCGGCGGTGTGCTTGCCGAACGTTCCGAGCTGGGTCCACGCCGGCGAGAGTGAGGTAAAGATCTTGGTGCCCGTGAAGGCGTAACCGCCTTCGACGGTTTCTGCGGTGGTGAGCGAGTCCCACATGACGAGATCGTTGCCGGGTTCGCTGAGCCCGAAGG
This sequence comes from Rhodoglobus galactosidasius, assembly GCF_054957775.1. NCBI lineage: Bacteria > Bacillati > Actinomycetota > Actinomycetes > Micrococcales > Microbacteriaceae > Rhodoglobus > Rhodoglobus galactosidasius. The sequence continues at coordinate 22,224 of NZ_JBQIAV010000015.1, forward strand.
CGAACACTTCCCCGGCTTCGGCATCCGCGAGCAGCCAGTCGAGGCTGGTGTCGCCGCGTTCGCGGAGCGCCCAGGCGACGCCAATCCACACGAGGTGCATGTTGATGGCGAGCGCCGTGGCCGGAGCGTAGGCGGCGAGCAGTCTCTGGTCATCCGACAGCTCCCGCAGGCTGCGCGGCTTGAGGTAGCCGACGGCACGCAACTCTTGCAAGTCTTCGGTGAAGAAGATGTTCTCGCGGTCATAGCGGGCAGCCCGCGACCGGATGCGTTCGAGCAGTGCGGGGGTGAGTACCGTCATGGGTTCACGCTACCGCGCGGTGCGGAACAACCCAGCAAGTCACAACTCCAACGGAGATGATGTCACATTCACTGCCAAGTTTTTTGCTGCCGCAGCAAGGCGATTGTCGTTGGTCCATAGCTCATCGCAACCGTGCATTTGGGCAGCAGCGAGATGCAGTGCATCCGGTGTTTTGAGTCCGTATCGGGCTCGAAGTTCGGCCGCTCTCATGTAGTGCTCCGTTTCCAGGGGAAGGGGCTTGAAGTTGTGAAGCGCTCGGAGATAGTGATCGTGAAGCCCATAATTTTCGTCACGAAGCGGGCCGACTAGGCATTCGAGCGTGACAAGGGGGCTGACCGCCACTACGGCATCAGCCGAGTCGGTGAGCCGTTGGCGCACAGCGTTGCCGCGCGGCCCATCATCTTCGACTACGTAAATCACCATGCAGGAGTCGAGGTAGATCACTCCCAGCCCTCACGCTCGGATGCGATCTGACGGTCGAGCTCTGCTGCGGTTCGTGCCGGGTGGCTGGGAACCGGATTGCGGGTTAGCCACTCTGCAGCTTGTGCAGCGGTGTGCTCGGGGGCGATCTCGACAGCACGCACGAGTCGCGCGACCGGCTTACCTCGCTTGGCGATCACCACTTCATCACCGTTGCCCACTGCCGCGACGAGTCGGGACAGTGTGTTGCGCGCTTCAAGGATGTTTACGTGTCTCATTTGACACCTCCGACTTTATGGCTAGCTTACCTAGCCAGGATACCGCAAAACGTGTCTGGGCTCAATGATCTAGTGAGCTTCAAGCACGGATCGGGGATGTCTTTTGCGGCTTCTGGCGCTCGACCCAGAGGTCGTAGGCGGTCTGCCTGCCGGGCCAGCGCTCGGAGCTAGGCACTCTTCTGCAGCGCGTCGGCGTTCTCGATCTTGCTGAGTTGTTGCACACGTTGGGGCGAAAGCCCCAGCACGATTCCGGCGTCTTTGTAGGTGAGGCCCTCTGCACGGAGACTAGCGACGGCTCGACGCGCAAACGTCGCGGCTTCTGCGCTTTCTTTGCGGGCGGCAATCTCCAGCTTTTTCGCTCGTTCCCACGCAATGCGGGCTTCGCCCGGTATCTCGACATCGAGAGCAACATCGAACGAATCGGGTTCGACGTCCAGCCAAAGTCCAATTACCTCACGAGCAACTTCCTCGATCTCACTCGCACTGCGCGCCTGGCCCACGGTGTCGAGTTCGGGTACTTGCACGAACCACCAACGGCCATCTTTGCGAGCAGTGACGTCGTATGTCTTTCGGTTCGCCATTGTTGTTCCCCTATCGCCAGTTCTGTGGGGTCTCCGGCAGCTTCTTCATCAGTTGCCCAACGACTCCCGCGCTCACTTCGCCGTGGCGCGGTATCGATTCTCTTACTGACGCGTCGGGCAGTCCCCACATTTCGTGGCTACCTTTCGCGTCCCGAAGGAAGACCCAGCCGTTTGCCTTCACTACCTTGATGACATCTCGGTACTTCTGCGGCTTCGGCATCAGCTTACTCTAGCCCCACTTGATTTTTCCATCAAGCCCCACTAGACGAATTGGAGTTATCGCGCTCATCGGCATACCGCGGCGCCATCGACTCCATCTGTTCCATGACCAACTTGATGGCGTCGGGTTGCTTGTCTGGCGGATACCCGTTGAGAACGAGCAGACGTTTGATGGACGAGCGCAGCTTGGCACGCACGTCGTCGCGCACAGTCCAGTCGGTTCGCACATCGCGGCGCATCACCTGAACGAGGCCGCGCGCAATGTCCGCAAGTTTGCCATCGCCCTGCACTTCAACAGCCGATTCGTTCTGGGCTACCGCGTCATAGAACGCGAGTTCGTCTGGGGAGAGCGATGGGTCAAAGGTTTCGCCCCGCTTTCCTTCGGCGGCAACCTCGCGAGCCAGCTCCACCAGCTCCGCAATGACCTCGGCTGAGGTCAGTTGTTGGTTGGTGTACTTGTTCATGAGCTCGGTGATGCGTTCGGAGAATGCGCGTTGACGAATCACGTTGTTGCGAGTGACCGCCGTCAACTCTTCGGTGAGCATCGTACGCAACGCTTCGATCGCCAGCTGCGGGTTCCGCGCATTCTGTGTTGTGGCAACAAACTCGGGCGTGAGATCACTGAGCGATGGTTTGGGCATTCCTGCCGCTTCGTAGATGTCATACACCTCGCCGGCATCTGTCGCTTGGGCGATGAGCTGTCCAAGCAGGCGTTGGATGTCTTCGGGTACGGGTTCGTCGCGGTTCTGACGATCCATGGCGTCGAATTTGGCCATCCAGACGCGCACTTCTTCATAGAACGAGATCTCTGGGTGCAGGTCTGCAAGGTTTGTGCGTCCGCTGGCGAGGGCCCAGGCGCGGGCGAGTTGTCCGGAGAATTTGCGGTAGCGGGCAGCCAACGTGTCATCGCCAAGCGAAGGATCATTGCCGGGTGTTGCCACACTGCGGAGGTAGTTTGCGGCACCGCTGGCAGCGTTGAGATAGGCCTTGGGGCCACCCTTTTTGAGCACAGCACGCCACTCATAGCCGGCGAGTAGCTCGCGCAGTTTATTGACGAGTTCGGTCGCCAATGCGACGGCTTCGTCGACTGAGCGGCCGATGGGTTTGTTCTTTTGGTCGCTTTTTGTGTACTCAGCGAGTGCATCTTTGAGGTTGTCGACGAGGGGTGCGTAGGCGACGAGTAATCCGTCTTCTTTGCCTCGGAAGGTGCGGTTAACGCGCGCGAGGGTCTGCATGAGCAGTGCGCCCTTGAGGGGGCGGTCGAGGTAGAGAGTGTGGAGTGGTGGTGCGTCGAAGCCGGTGAGCATCATGTTCTGCACGATGACAAGCTCGAGTTCGTCATCTACGTCTTTGAGGCGAGTTTTGATGGCGTCGTTCTGCGAGGGTCGACGCACGTGTTCGACGATCGGCGAGGGGTCGGAGGGGGTTCCCGAGTACACGACTTTGACCTTGCCGGCGGTGAGGTCGTCGGAGTGCCAGTCGGGTCGCAGGGCGATGATTTGGTCGTAGAGTCGGGCACAGATTTCGCGGGTGGCGCCGACGATGAGGGCTTTTCCGGGTGCTTCGATGAATGGGAGCATCCGTGTGCGACGTTCTTCCCAGTGGGTGACGAGGTCGGCGGCGAGGGCTTCGAGTCGTTCGGGGGCACCGTAGATGGCGTTGACCACGGCGACGGATGCTTCGATGCGGGCCCGTTCGGTGTCGTCGAGGCTGGTGGTGGCGTCGTCGGCTGCGGCATCCAGTTCTTCTTGGGTGATGCCGTCGGCGAGGCTGACTTTGATGAGGCGGGGTTCGAAGTAGACGGGCACGGTGGCTTTGTCATCGACGGCGCGGGTGAGGTCGTAGATGTCGATGTAGTCGCCGAAGACATCTTGGGTGTTGCGGTCGTCAAAGGAGATGGGGGTGCCGGTGAAGGCGATGAGGGTGGCATTGGGGAGGGCGTCGCGCAGGTGGCGGGCGTAGCCGTCGAGGTCGTCGTAGTGGCTGCGGTGGGCTTCGTCGACGATGACGATGACGTTGCGGCGGTCGGAGAGGAGGGGATGTTCGGTGCCGGTGGCGCGTTCTGCGTCGGTGCGTCCGAATTTTTGGAGGGTGGTGAAGTAGATGCCGCCGGTGGTGCGGTTGCCTATTTCGTCGCGCAGTTGGGTGCGGCTTTTGATTTGTTGGGGTTTTTCGGCGAGCAGCATGCTCTGGTTGAAGGTTTGGAAGAGTTGGCCGTCGAGTTCGGTGCGGTCGGTGATGACGACGATGGTGGGGTTTTTGAGTTTGGGGTGCCGGGTGACGAGGTTGGCGTAAAGCTCCATTTCCATGGATTTGCCTGAGCCTTGGGTGTGCCAGACGACGCCGGCTTTTCCGTTGGATTCGACGGCTTGCACGGTGCTGCGGATGGCTTTGGCTACGGCGAAGTATTGGTGGGGTTTGGCAATGCGTTTGGTAAGGCCGTCAGCGTTTTCGTCGAAGGCGGTGTAGTTGCGCAGTAGCTGCAGGAAGCGCGTTTGGTTGTAGAGCCCCTCGATGGCGTCTTCGAGGCCAAAGATGGTTTCACCGTTCTCGATTCGGTTGGGCGCAACTGGCACACCGTCGTCGTTGATGTTCCAGGGTGCGAAGTGGTTAAGCGGGGTGAAGGGGGTCCCGTATTTGGCGTCGAGTCCGTCGCTGGCGAGGGTGAAGACGCAGAACCGGAAGGCGAGGGGAAATTCGCGCAGGTAGGTGCCGAGTTGGGCGTGGGCGGAGGCGACATCCGCAGTTTTGCTGCCGGCTTTTTTGAGTTCGATGATGCTGACGGGCATGCCGTTGCAGTAGAGCACGAGGTCGAAGCGTCGTTTGTAGTCGCCTTGGATGAGGGTGACTTGGTTGACGGCGAGCCAGTCGTTCTGGTCGGGGTCGGCGGAGAGCAGGCTGATGGTGGGGTTGGTTTCGACCCCGTCCGTGTCGATGTAGCTGAGCCGGAACCCGTCGACAAGGTATTGGTGGATGCGAAGGTTTTCGGCGATCGCATCTTTCGACTTGGGGGCCGCAATCTCGGCGACCGCTTGCGCGAGGTATTGCGCGGGCACGTCTGGGTTGAACTTTTGGAGCGCTGCGAGGAGGCGCGGTCGGATGAGGAGCTCATCCCAGCTGTCACGCTCGCCTGATCCTGGGGCGATTTTGTCGCCGGTGAGCGGGAGCCACCCCAACTCTCCGAGGGTGTCGAGGGTGAGTTGTTCCCAGTCTGCTTCTGACATTCCGACCATCACACGACCTCTTCGATCTTCTTCTCGGCGTCTTTCACGCGGAGCCTGCCCGACATGAGTTCGGGGAGGAGCGTGTCGCGGAGGGCAACTAGTTGTCTACTCTCGACTTCGAGGGTCGTGCGGAGACTGAACAGTCCGGTTGAAACGTCCGTGAGCTCGACGTGGTTTGCCGGCTCAGGTAAAGGCACGCGCTTGTTCATCAATTCTTGCCAATGGCGTTTGTACTCTTCTTGCTTCTGCACTCCTTGCAAAGCGAAAAAGAGCATTGCCGTATCGACCCCATCTCCAACAAATGGGATTGTATTTGGCCCGACGAAGAAGCCTTGTGTTGCGACTCGCAACTTGCAGGTGTGGTCTCCGAAATAGAGGACCGGCTCTGACGGTGAAGCGTGAAAGTAGCCCTCCCCCGATGCAAATCCAAGCAGACCTTCATCGCTTTGATCGAAAATTGGAACTACTCCCTCGCGAATCACGTCGACTTTAGAAAGCTTTCGCGTCTGAACCAGCCTTCGCACAAGATCAGCCACCGGCACCAAGCGGCTAGGCGCATGCTCAATCTTTTGGTCGTATAGAGCGGCCATCAGAGCCATCGCAATTCGTACGACGTCAATGTTTGCGGCAATCTTGTCGTCGAGCGCACCCAGCACTTCCGCGATTCCTACCTGTTCCAAGTACTCAGGTACCAAGACCGGCATCGAGGCGAACGCGTCGCGCGTAGTCGAGGGAATTGCAGAGCCAGAATCGAGTCCGTTTATGTCGGAAAGTTGGAGCGAATAATAAGCCCAGCGGTCGTAAATCCCCTCCGCAGTAACTAAGTAAAACGCGGTATCAATTACCCAAAACGGTCGCGCGGAGTAGTGGACACCTCTGTAAGCACCCTTTCTGCCAATGATTACCCCAGCTCGATCTACCTGCGGCTCTGTGGTGAAACCAATCTCGCCATTCGTCCCATACACAGGGACTTCTTCTCCGCTGGTTTCCCGGTAGCCGCTTAGCGCCTTGCCGTATTTAAGCTCGGAGATGTCACCCCATCTCTTCTTTTCAAACATCGAGTCTCCCAAGCTGCCGCTTCACAGCCGTTGCTAGGCGCTCTGATTCTTCGAATCGAGCGAGCAATTCGCTCTTCAGCCGCTCGATCTTCGGCTGTGAATCTTCTCCATCACTTGCCGCTTCCGCCGATCCGACGAAACGCCCAGGCGTTAGCGCGTAGTCGGCAGCCTTCACCTCGGCCAAGGTCGCGGAGTAGCTGAAGCCGGGCTCGTTCTCGTAGGTGAGCCCGGCATCCGTCGCCGACTTTGTGCCGCGCCACGCACGGAACGTGTTCGCTATTTTCGCAATGTCATTATCGCTGAATGCGCGCTCGGCACGGTCAACCATGTGGCCGAGGTTGCGGGCATCGATGAACAGCACCTGACCAGTGCGGTCGATAGTTCCGTCTGCTCCCGCGGTTTTGTCTTTCGCGAAGAACCACGTGCACACCGGGATACCGGTACTTCGGAACAGTTGAGTTGGAAGCGCCACCATGCACGACACGAGATCCGCCTCCACGAGTTGCGCGCGAATATCGCCCTCGCCACCGGAGTTCGACGACATCGAACCATTCGCCATCACGACACCCGCACTACCACCAGGGGCAAGCTTCGAGATGATGTGCTGAATCCACGCATAGTTCGCGTTCCCCGCAGGTGGCACACCGTAACGCCAACGCGGATCGCTTTCGCTACGCGCCCAATCCTTGATATTGAACGGCGGATTCGCCATCACAAAGTCAGCCTGCATGTCCGGGTGCTGATCGCGCGCGAACGTGTCACCCCAGCGGCTCGCCAGATTGCCATTCAGGCCGTGGATCGCAAGGTTCATCTTCGCCAAACGCCACGTGCGCTCGTTCAGCTCCTGACCATAAACAGAGATGTCGCTTCCCTCTTTATTGTGCGACTCCAAAAACTTCTCCGCCTGCACAAACATGCCACCCGACCCACAACACGGGTCATACACACGACCATGCGTCGGCTCCAAAATCTCCACCAGCACGCGAACCACGCCAGCCGGCGTGTAGAACTCGCCACCACGCTTACCCTCAGCGGCCGCGAACTTCTCCAAGAAGTACTCATACACCTCACCCAAAAGGTCACGCGCACGCGTCGAACCCTGACCAGTGAAACGCGCCGAATTGAACAAGTCGACTAGCTCGCCCAGACGGCGCTGATCAATGTTGTCCTTGTTATAGAGACGCGGAAGAGTTGCCGCAAGCGCCGGATTCGACGCCATGATCGCCTCCATCGCCTCATCAATCAACAGACCGATCGACTTCGTCGGCTCCGCCGTCGATGCCGCAATACCCTTCGCGTTCTCCGACAGAAACCCCCACCGGGCATTGGCCGGAACCCAAAACACCCCATGACCGGTGTACTCGTCGACGTCATCAATGAGCTGTGCGATCTGGTCCTCGCCCAGACCGTCAGCCTCAAGCTCGGTCGCGATCTGAGTGCGACGCTCCTCGAACGCATCCGACACATACTTCAGAAAGACAAGCCCCAGGATGATGTCCTTATACTGCGACGCATCCATCGAACCGCGCAGCTTATCGGCGGCCTTCCACAGGGTGTCTTTCAGTTCCTTCATGGTCGACGGAGCAGCATCCGTTTTCGTCTTGGTGCGAGGGGACATCAGTTAGTTCCTTCCGGTAGGGCAATTATGGCGGCATCACTGCCGGTAATGATCTGGTTGTTGTGGGTAGTCAGAGTGCCGGCAACAACGCCGCCGACAAGAATATTTTCGAGATCGACGAGTGTGCGCATCCGCTCAGCAAGCACTGCCCGCTCGGACTCGACACTCTGCAGCGCCTGCGCCAAACCAGCGCGCTCAGTAGGAACTACACGGCGCACAAGCCAACGCTTCCACTCACGCGACGACTGGTCGGCAATATCCGACGCGAGCAACTCTGAGACGAGGCCCGCCGGGTCTGACTGGTTGATGCGCAATATCCGTGCCGGATAACGCACGACTGAAAATCCTGCGGTGTCGACGAACGCTTTCGGATGCGGGCTCGTGCAGAACACGACATCGCCCGGCTCCGTCAGTCGGGCCGCCGGATACTCCGCCGCCAGAACCAGCCGGTCGATCTTTCGGGCGCCGATCTCGACCTGACCGGTCAACTCCTCGACGCCGATCACGGTATAGCCGGTCCCCACATCTAGATCCTCTGACGTTAGGCGGGCACCGGAAAGGCAACGCACATGGTGCGAACCAGCGAGCGAACCCAACGTTTCAGCAGGCAAAGTCAGTGGCGAATCAGCGGGAACGACATTTCGCACCGCTTCGGGAGCATCGTCGCCGAGGGCCGCAATGATCGCATCCAAGCGTGCCGGGAAATCAGCCCCCACCTGTTGGCGTTGTTGCGTCGCCGTAGTGCGCGGCACCGTCACTACCGGCTTCGTCGACGCGACCAACGAACCCGACCGCGCCAGAAGAGCACCCGTCGAGACCGGGCGAGCGAAACGGAACGCGTGAGCGCGGATCGAACTCTCGCTACCCATCGCTGCCGTCAGATCGCTCACCAGGTCGGTTCGCATCCCCGCCAACAGCGGCTCATCGCCCAGATCAGCCACCATCGTCCACTTGTCGGCACGCGCCACCGACTCGTGGGCCGGACCACACACCCACAGCGCGAGCGCCTGACGCGGGTTACCCGTTACCAGCCCGCGCGGCAGCCGGACTATCGCCCGTAGCTTGCCGGAACGGAGAATCTGCGAACGGATCGCATCGGCCTCAGCCGTGAGCCGACCAACAGTCAGCACGGATGCCGGCGCAAGCACAACAGCCCGCTGGGCGTCATCCATCTGAAGAACAATGTTGTCAATCTCCGACAGGATCTGCACCGGCGACATCACCGGCGACTCAGGGTGCGGGAACTGCGCCACATGCACCGGTGCACCAGTAGCCTCAAACTCACCCGTGCTCGATACCGCCAAGGAGGCGTGCGGCAGTTGGTGCGCTACGAGGCGACGACGCAATAGCCGCGCCCCAGGCCCATTCGTGTTCGCGGTGATCACCGCGGCGTCGATACTCTCATCGACTGACTTCAGGACGGCGACTAGCAGGTCGCCGCACGCGCCGGTCGGGTCCACAAATATGGGCTGGTTGGGGTGGGCGGCAGGGTTGCTCCTCGCCAGCTCCACGGCAAGCTCGCTGACCAGAGCAGCAGCCTCCGGTTCGAGAGCCGTGCGCGAGAGAGCCCTGTGGCCCTCCCGAAAACGTTCCCCCAGAAGAGACTCGAAAGCGGCGGACGCGCCATAGGCGCCATCCACCAGAACATCAACAAAGCGGGCCATCGCAACAAGCTCATCGCCCAGGGCGACTACTTCGCTCTGAAGGCTGGTGTCATCCGGATCGACCTCATCGGCAAGATCGAGAAGCTGCTCACGATCGAACGCCCCAATGGGCTCATCGGTGGCGGCACGCAACGCTACCAACGCGGTGAGGGCATGAAAAGACTCTGAATCGCCACGACTAGTCGCATCGAAGCGGGCGAAGGCGGGAGCATCCGCGACCACATCGGGGTTGTTGCCCCGGCCCGTTGCCACCAACCATTCCGCTACCTGCCGCGCATCAAACACCTCGCTACCGCGATCCTCCGCAACAGGAGCCGGGAACGGCGCATCGGATGCCGCAGCGCGAGAACGCCACATCGACACCACCGGGCGCTGCACCTGCGCCAACCGCGCAATACCGGAAAGGGAGATGAACAGGTTCGGCTTCGTTGCGGTCATGACTCCCCCTTCGGCTGAGGTCTGCGGCAGTGGTGCACGGCTGTGGCACACGATGAGCTTAGCTCGATCTTGTGTCATTTGGATCATGTTATGCGATAAGCCCCATTATCAGCCAGTTTTGCAGTTAGTGAGCGCTGGTGCTGCACGCTTCACTAAGTCACGGCAGGAGGCCCTGACAGCTGAACAAAGGAGCAACCAATGCTGTACATCCGCCAAGTTCGCGTTCAGGCGCCGGGCACCACAAACCAACACATCACCGACCTCAAATACTCGGGCACAAAGACCGGCCCGCTTATGACGGCGAGCCGCGGAACAATCGTCAGCGTCATCGATGGCGGCGGAGCCGTCTACACCTACAACAACACGACCGGGGCGGGTGCTCGGGTCGTCACTCGCGATGGCGCGAACTACGTCAAATACATCACCACAGTGGCCGACGGCAGAGAAACCAACAACCTACTCGAACTGCCGCGGTTCCAGTAAGCGACCGCGAAGAAAGGAAAGAGAAAGTGACCACAACAGAATCAGACACACCGCATCCGACGGAACCCGTAACCCCGACAAACGAGCCCGCGGCACCTCAGGCCTCCTCACTAGCCAAACTAGCCAAGCCCGTCGCGTTCGGGCTCGTAGGAGCTGGAATTGGGCTCACGCTCGGTCTTGTTCTCGGGCTCGCCGTGATCCCCACAATAGGAAATGTGGCCGGTGGTGTCCTCTCCGCCGCACAACCCAGCCCCATCACGACCGCTGTCGAAACCTGCGAGCTCGAAAGTAACCGGTGGATCACAATCGGTGACGAAGGACAGAGCCTGTCGATGGACAGCTTCGGCGAAGAATCATCCGGAGCAGAGTTCGACGACATCTTCTGCATGCTCGACGAGCTCAACACGCCAGACAGTGTTCTCAACCGAATCAATAGCACCCGCGCACTCGATGGTCGGCAGGATGCCGACTGGGACGGGTACAGCGCCTCCTGGGGTTACCACCCCGACAACGGCCTCGACATCGTCATCGAGATTAAACGCGACTAACTCACCACAATCACCAATCACCAATCACCAACGAAGGAGCATCATGACCACTGATACACAGCAACCGTCTGCCGAACTTCCCCCACCAATCCCTGCCGTTCCTGCGGCACCAGACTCCTCCAAGTCGTTCCTCGTAACCTGGCTGCTCTCCCTGCTGCTCGGCATCTTCGGAGTCGACCGCTTCTACCTCGGCAAGGTCGGCACCGGCATCCTGAAACTCATCACGTTCGGCGGTGCAGGAATCTGGTACCTCATCGACCTCATCCTCGTGCTCACCGGTGCACAGAAAGACAAGCAGGGGCTGCCCCTCGCCGGCTACGCCCAGCACAAAAAGCTCGCCTGGATCGTCACCGGCATCCTGATTCTGCTCTCCATCATTACCGGCTCGGTCAACGGCGGCAATGCCGCAAACCAGTCATCGGATGTCCCCAGCACGAGCACCGAACAATCGACCGACTCCGACACCGAGCCCGCCGCAGAAGCACCTGCCGAAGACACCAACACCGTGCAGAGCTGGGCGGATGACACCTTCGGTACCTTTGACACCATCACCGAGACCGGCACCGGCGACAACCTCATCACGCTGCCCAAAGGCGCAAAAGCAGGCATCGTCACCGCAACCCATGACGGTGGATCAAACTTCGTTGTCAACGCGCTTGACGCAAGCAACGCCGCCACAGGTGACCTGCTCGTCAACACGATCGGCGCCTACAACGGCATCAGCGTGTACGGCTTCAACTCCTTCAGTGATGCCACGACCCTCGAGGTGAAAGCCGACGCAAACTGGACCATCACCATCGCGCCCATCTCGACTGCCCCCGCCCTTGTGGCATCCGGCATCGGTGATGGCGTGTACCTGTTCGATGGCCCCGCCGGGAAACTCACCGCAACCCACGACGGCTCAAGCAACTTCGTCGTGCTCGAAGAAACCGGCGAAACATTCTCCATGGGCCTCCTCGTCAATGAGATCGGAACCTACAGCGGAACAGTGCCGCTGAGCGCAGGCCCCTCCGTCATCAGCGTCCAGGCTGATGGCGCCTGGACACTTCTGGCCGAGTAGTCGCCAGCGACTGAGCAACACTGCGGGGCGGGGCCGTGAGGTCTCGCCCCGTTGGCTCGCCCCGGGTGTCTGGGTCATCGTCGACCGCGGGATACTGCGCCGTGCCGCCGCCGGAAAACCGCCACCGACGTGCGCGAACTAGCCGTTCAATACGGAGAGCACATTTCCGGCGGGATCCATGAACCAGGCAATTTGCATCCCGTGTCCTCGCGCGATCCCATTCTCGTCAGTCTCGAGCTCACCTTCTTTTCCGGAGTTCTCGTAGATCTTCGTGCGTACCCCGAGCTTGTTCAGCTGGTCGACGGCGGCCTCCACGTCGTCGGCTACAAAGTTCAGCACCGTGTAACTGGCGGGTTGGTGATCGTCCTTCGGGTAGACGAACACTTCCGCTCCGCCCGGCAGGGTCACCCTTAGCGAACCCATCTCGTCGTCAGCGAGGGTCAGGCCCAGGGTCTCACCATAGAAGGTCTTCGCGGCGGCAATATCGTCTACGCTGAAACCGGAGTATGCGTTTGTTGGAGTAAACATGATGTCCCTACTCTCCTAACGGGCCACGTGCCCCGAACGGAGCACCGTGAGCGGCTCGTGTAGACATTCCACACCCGCCGTAGTTCGTGTGCAACCCTTCTCTGAGCAAGGGAGTCAAACCATGTTGTTCCGTGATCGTTCCGATGCCGGCCGAAAGCTTGCCGCCCAACTCGAACATCTGTCGGCTGAAAAACCTATTATCTTGGGATTGCCCCGCGGTGGAGTCCCGGTCGCCGCGCAGGTCGCCCAGGCTCTGGATGCCCCACTCGACGTCATCGTCGTACGCAAACTTGGTGCGCCGCTCAACGAGGAGTTCGCGATGGGTGCGATCGGAGACGGCGTCGAAGTGCTGAGCGAAAACACGATCCGCACTTTGGGGGTGACTCCCGAGCAATTGCAGCGGGTGCGGGCCCGTGAGCAGAAAGAATTGGGGCGGCGGTTGGAGAGGTTCCGTGCCGGTCGTCCACCGCTCGACTTACACGGCCGCACCGCGGTCGTGGTCGATGACGGAATCGCGACCGGATCCACTGCGATGGCCGCGTGCCAAGTGGTGCGCGCGCTCGGTGCCAACAGAGTGGTGCTGGCGGTGCCGGTCGCACCGCCCAGCTTCATGCCCGGTGACAACATCGACGAATTCGTCTGTCTGGAGCGACCCGCACGCTTCATGGCGATCGGCCAGTGGTACACCGACTTCACGCAAACCACGGACGACGAGGTGCTGCGCTGGCTGAGCCCAATTGCTGAGCCCGATTGCTGAACGCCGCTGCTGCAGCGCTCTCCTTGCGAGGTCCGGGGCGGACCCTATGTCGTGTTCAGGAATCTGACGATTCTCCCGACGAGTCGTTGTCGCCCGGTGACGGTTGTGTCGACACCTTCTGGCTGGACGCCCCTTCTCCGTTCGCCCGCTCAATCGCGTCGGCGAGGTCATCCTCATAAATCAGGTCCTTCCTGAAGTTGCCCATGCGGTAGGCGGCCCGTGCGACGATATGTGCCGAGATGGGCACTGTGAGCATCTGGAACACGAAAACGGGGATCAGCACCAGCATCATCGACCAGCTGCGCGCTGACAGCGCGAGCGCGATGAGCACGAGAACGAGGCCGAGCACCTGCGGTTTGGTTGAGGCGTGCAGCCTGCTCGGTGCATCGGGAAACCGCACAAGCCCGACACCGGCAGCGACGGTCAGGATGCCGCCGAGCAGTAACAGGATTGCGGCGATCAGGTCCGGGATGGTGTCAGTCGTCAACGGGGGCCTCCCCTTGTGGGCCCGCAGCTGCGGCGGTCCCGATCGCGTTCGCACCATTCCGGGCAGGTGTAGTGCTGGCGTCCTGCTTCGAGACGTAGCGGGCGACCGCGATCGTGGCGAAGGTTGCCGTCGCGGCGAGTGCGAGCATGACCGGGACGGTGCGCGTGTGTCCGTTGATCACCATGTCGGCCCCGACAGCCAGCATGAGGGTCGTCAGCAGAACGTCGGACGCGATCATCCGGTCGAGGATAGTCGGCCCCCGAAGCAGACGGTAGAGGGCGAACAGGGCGCCAACGGCGAACAACGCTACGGCAGCCACATGAAGTGCCGGGATCATCGCGGTCCGTCCTCTCGGTCGCTCGACGTGCGAGCGCTCCGCGCACGATCGTCATACCGCGAGGCGAGCATCCTGCAATTGGCGACATCCTCCGGGGATCCGAGCGCCCGCACGAGCGAGCGCTCCACCGAGTGGACGGAGCGCTGCAGGGCGTTCACCGCGACCTCATTCGTGGTGTTGAGGGCATGCAGGTATAGTACGGATTCCTGACGATCCACCTCGAGAACTAACGAACCAGGAATAAGAGTGACCGAGATCGCGGTGAGGGTCATAATGATGTCGGAGCGTGTCACCAGTTGCACCGCAATGATTGAGTTGCCCGTAACCCCCCTCGGGGAAAAGGCACGCCACGCGACATTCACCGAACCGGCCACCAGCTCACCCAAGAACCGGATCAGGTAGACGGCGAACCAGAACGGGTTGAAGCGACCGGAGAGTTGCACCGGAGGCAGGTAAAGGGTGCTCGTCACCGCGAGGGCGATCGCCACCCCGCTCGTCACACTGAGCACGCTGATGGTCCCCCACAACAGCATCCATAAGGCAACGAGGACGAGGATGAGCGGGAGCTGCTGCCAGATACGCCAGCCAAGCTCGCGCCGGGTCAGCGGATCGCTGGTCTCGGGCGGTTCGATTTCGGGCGTGTCACTGCCACCCGGACGGTCACCGGGGTTGGTGACGGCAGGATCAGTCATCGTCACCAACCGGAAATACGATGCCAACATACGTGCGCGGACCCTGCAGGTTCTGGCCCGCACGGTCGCTGTAGCTATAGAGCGGGCCTGCGAATACGGTGAGCGCGAGGCTGACCAGCACCATGATCCCGGTCGCCACTACCATCAGGGTTGGCGCTCGCCGGATGGCGCGCACCTTCGTGGAACCGGGTGCTTCGGAGACGTTCTCGAGCAGCGGCGACTCGTATCCCTGAACGTCTTTCGCAGGCCGCCAGAAGGCCATGTTCCACACACGGGCGAGAGCATAGAGGGTGAGGAGCGAGACAAGGGCCCCGGCCGCGATGAGCACATAACCGAGGGGTGTGCCCTGCTGTGCAGTCGCCTCGAAGAGTGCGAGTTTGCCGATAAATCCAGAGAAAGGTGGGATGCCCCCGAGGTTGAATGCGGGAACGAGGAACAGCACAGCCACCAGCGGCGCGGCCTTCAGTAGACCGCCCAGCTTCGTGATGGAGGTCGTGCCGCCGATGCGTTCGATAAGTCCCGCACCGAGGAACAAGGTCGTCTGCACGATGATGTGGTGCACGATGTAATAGATCGCAGCAGCCGTACCCGCCACGGTGCCCAGCGATATCCCGAGGATCATGTAACCGATATGACTGACCAGCGTGAACGAGAGCAGACGTTTGATGTCCGCCTGCGCGACCGCGCCGAGCACGCCGATGACCATGGTGAGAAGCGCAACCACCATGAGTGCGGTGTTGAGTTCCGGGCCGGGAAAGATGATCGTCTCGGTGCGGATGATCGCGTAGACGCCGACCTTGGTGAGAAGCCCCGCGAACACAGCGGTGACCGGTGCCGGTGCCGTCGGATACGAGTCTGGCAGCCAGAACGACAGGGGAAAGATCGCGGCTTTGATGCCGAAGGCGATGAGGAGCATCACGTGCAGCACGATCTGCACGTCGAGCGGGATCTGCTCCATTCGCAGCGAGATCTGCGCAATATTGACGGTGCCCACCGCACCGTAAATCATCGCGATGGCGGCGAGGAAGAAGAACGACGACACGAGGCTAACCACAACGTAGGTGGTCCCTGCCCGGATGCGCTCCTGCGTCCCCCCGAGGGTGATGAGCACGTAGCTGGCTACCAGGAGAATCTCGAAGCCGACGTACAGGTTGAAAAGATCTCCCGCAATGAACGCGTTAAAGACACCTGCCGCGAGAATCAGGTAGGTCGGATAGTAGATCGACACGGGGGTCTCGTTGTCTCGGTCGGCGAGGCCCTGACCGAGAGAGAAGACGAGAACGGCGAGGAGAACGATCGCGGAGACGACGACCATGAGCGCCGAGAGGCGGTCGACGACGAGCACGATGCCGAAGGGGGCAGCCCAGCCGCCGACCTCCATCGCGAGCGACCCTTCAGCATCCACGACCGAAATGAGTACCGCTCCTATGGCAAGAACTACGACGAGGGCGCCAATGGCGATGACACGCTGTGCCTGGGGTCGCTTGCCGAGGATTAGAGTCAGCGCGGCACCCACGAGCGGGGTCAAGACGACGAGGGGGACGAGTGCGTTCATGCGTCACCCCGGTCTGTGGTGATCGTCGACTGCTCTGTCTCGTCGGCTGCTGCCTGTGCGTCCGCCTCTTCGAGATCGCGCATCTCTGTGACATCATCGTCGCTGAAGTCACTGCCCGAGGTGGTGCCGACCGGATTCTCGCCCGGAACGCCGAGGCTGATGCGAAGCGCGATATCGTCCTCGTCGTCCTGGAGGGTGTCGCCTTGCGCGAGTCGCCAGGCCCGGTAGATGAGCGCCAGCAAAAACGCCGATACACCGAAGGTGATGACGATGGCGGTGAGGATAAGGGCCTGAGGCAGGGGGTCAGTCATGTCTTCCGCGGGGATGCCCCCGCCGACGATCGGTGCGATGCCGGCCTTGCCCGCCATGATGAGCAGAAGCAGGTTGGTGGCGTTGCCGACGAGCAGAAAGCCGAGCAACACCCGCGTGACGCTGCGCTCGAGCATGAGATAGATACCGCACGCGTACAATACGGCCATAACGACGATGGGGACCACTGCGATGCTCACGACGGTGCCCCCTCTGAGCCAACGCCCTGCTTCTCAGTCGTGCCCACATCGTCTTCCTCATACTGCCGGTCGACTTCTGCCCCGAGGCTGCGCAGCACGTCGAGCACAAGTCCGATGATAACGAGGTACACACCGATGTCGAAGATAGTGGATGTCACGAACTCAACGTGGCCGAAGATGCCGAGCTCAGCCTCGAACAGGGTCGAGGCGAGCGCGTCACGACCGAAGAGCAGTGGGGTTATTGCCGTTCCGACCGCGAGCACCAGGCCAGCACCAAGAACTTTGCCGGCTTCCACTGGCGCGGCCGCACCGAGTTCGTGTCGACCCCCGGCGACGAATCGGGCCACGAGCGCCATGCCTGCGACGATCCCTCCAGCGAATCCTCCCCCTGGTGCGTTGTGGCCGGAAAGCAGCAGGTAGAGCGAGAGCACGATGATGGAGTGGAAGAGCAATCGCACGACCACCTCGAGGAGAATGGAACGGTTGCGGTCGGCGAGCGCTCCACCGGCCAGCAACCACGACCCGCGGTCGTCGTTGCTCGGATCGCTCGCGTTTCGCAGTGTGGCGCGGCCGGTCAGCTGAGCGTCACGCCGTGCGACTTTCGGAAGGTTGTCGACCCCTCGACCACTGATGAATACGAGGCTCGCCACACCCGTCGCGGCAGCAATGATGACGGAGAGCTCCCCCATCGTGTCCCACCCGCGAATGTCGACGAGTGCGACGTTGACAACGTTGCGTCCATAGCCCTGCTCATAGGCGAGGGCCGGCCACTGGATCGAGATGGGAAGCTGCGTCCTCGCCCCGGTTGCGACGAACGCGACGACGGCCATGATCGTTCCGACGGCGATGCCGATAGTTGCTCGGAGACCGCGTCGCACCGAGCCGTGAGCTTCGCCGAGCCTGGCCGGCAGTCGCCGCAGAACGAGTACAAATGCAATCAGGGTGACGATCTCAACGAGCACCTGGGTGAGGGCGAGGTCGGGGGCGCCCTGCAGTGCGAAGAGCGCCGACATCCCCATCCCGGTCACTCCGACGAGCACCGCCGCCTGGAACCGTTTCGCCGCTCGCGTCACCGCAATCGCGGCGATCACCATGATGAGGCCGATGACGGCCTGCACGGGGTAATCCCACAGCCGGAGGGAGCCGGTCCAGGTGCGGTTGAGCACGAGCGAAGCACCAACCGCGAGCACGAATACGGTCAGGATGACGCCGAGGTAGAACGGCAAGGATCCGCGCTGGGTGAGGCTCGTCGTGCGTGCCGCCGTGCGATCGATCGCGCGCATGACGGTGCCGTAGCCGTCGGCTGCCGAGTAGCCGGTTGCGACACGCTGCTGCAGGTGAGCGACCCGGATTCGGGCGAAGAACAGCACTGCGCCGGTCGCCAGGGTGAACGCCGAGAGTCCGAGCGCAGGTTCGAGGCCGTGCCACAGCGCGAGATGGTAGGTCTCGGACCCTCCCGATGCCGGGTCCGTGGTGAACAGCGCCGGGTAGCCCGCGATGAAGCGGTCGACGACGGGTGCCGCGAGCCCTAGTACGAGCCCGGTCAGCGCGAGTATGACGGGTGCGCCCCAGAACAATGGTCGCTCTCGGACTGGCCCGATGAGCTCGACACCCGGTTTGGTGGCAAAGGCGCCCCACATGAACCGGGCGCTGTACGCCACGGTCAGCACCGACGCGAGCACAACTCCGATGAGCGCGATCCACCCGAGGGCAGCCCCGCCCTCGGCGTCGGTGAGCAGAGCGGTGAACGCGGCCTCTTTCGCGACGTAACCGATCGTCGGCGGAAACCCGATCATCGACGCGAGCGCGAGCGCGGTTGTGACGGCAAGAACCGGGACACGCCGCCCGAGACCCGAGATCTTGCGCAGGTCGCGGGTTCCGGTGCGGTGATCGATGATGCCGACCGCGAGAAACAGGGTGGATTTGTAGAGTGCGTGAGCGAGCAGCAGCGCGATACCCGCGAGCGCCGCATCCTTCGTGCCATAGCCGACGATGACGAAGAGGAACCCGAGTTGGCTGACGGTGCCCCAAGCGAGGATGAGTTTCAGGTCGTTCTGCTTGAGCGCGTTCCACCCGCCCAGCAGCATCGTGGTGAGACCCAGCACGACAACCACTTCGCGCCACCCGGGTGTGTCTGCGAATCCGGGGGCGAACCGCGCGACAAGGTAGATGCCGGCCTTGACCATGGCCGCGGCGTGCAGGTAGGCGCTCACGGGCGTCGGTGCTGCCATAGCTGCCGGCAGCCAGAACTGGAACGGCACGATAGCCGATTTGGATGCTGCGCCGACGAGCACGAGCATGATCGCGACAATTGCGATGGTGTCTGACGGGCTCGCAGCGATGATCCCGGAAAGGCTGGACGTGCCCGTCTCGACCGAGAGCAGCACTAGGCCGACGAGCATGACGAGCCCGCCGAGAGTCGTGACCAGCAGTGCCTGCAGGGCCGCCCCCCTACTGGCTTTCTTGCCGGTGTAGTGGCCGATCAGCAGGTAGGAGAGCACGCTCGTCGCCTCCCAGAAAACGAAGAGCAGGTACACGTCGTCGGCGAGCACCAGCCCGTACATCGCACCGGCGAATGCGAGCAGCAGGCCGGCAAATCGGCCGAGGGCGACTTCGTCGTTCTCGAAGTATCGCGCGCAGTAAATGAGCACGAGGGCGCCGACTCCGGTTACGACGAGGGTGAGCAACCACGAGAGCGTATCCATGCGCACCGAGATCGAGAGTCCGAGTTCCGGGATCCAGTCAACGTTCTGCGCGATCGCTGTGCCGGCGACAACGCGCGGTCCGTCTACGAGCGCTGCGATGAAAGCTGCCAGCGGCACGAGCGCTGCGACGAAGAATACCTGGCGACCGAGCCATCGCGTGAGGGTCGGCATGATGAGCGCCCCGGCACCGAATGCTGCGAGGAGAGCGAGCATCGGGCCTCCACGGCGTTGATCGGTCATTCAGGGCGGTTCCGGCGGCGGGACAACCGGGAGGAAATAGCGGGCCTTTACGCACGTTGCCCACGGCTATTCTAATGGGGGATGGGCAAATTGGCTCAGTGACCCGGGTTCTAGTTCGAGGTGCAACACGGTGTGGTTTCCTTCGATGATAGTTCTTGGAAGATTTCAGCGGGGGTTGCCCAGCCGAGGATTTTGCGGGGGCGGTTGTTGATCTCGGTGATGAACTCGT
>NZ_JBQIAV010000016.1:0-39452 GCF_054957775.1 Rhodoglobus galactosidasius
CCATCGTGTGGTGTCCTTCGTGTGAGTAGCTTTAGTCGGTTCTCACTGACCATCACACGGTGGCTCCTCACGTCGCCGTAGCGACGCTCAGCAGCCGGAAATTACACCACTCCCAGGGACGTGACCCTCCGCACTCGGGGGTGCCGCCGCAAGCGTGTGGGTACTCGAGCGGAATCCCCGCGCACGATCCTTCTACGCGAGAAACCGCTTCATGTATGACGGCACAGTGCGAGCGATGGACTTCGATCCGAACATCTGGGAACTTCGACTCGTGCGAACGTAACCAACTACAGCCACGAAACACCACGCCGCGTGCTCGAGTGCACGCAGCGCAATCCACGCCATACTGCTCACGTTGGACGCGGCAGGCTAATAGTCATACAATTGACCGCAATCACGGGGTGTAGAGATGCATTCGCGACTCCACCGCTGCTCCGACGCAAGGGACTGCAATGACTTGGATGGTAACCGGCGGCGCTGGGTATATCGGCGCCCACGTAGCTCGAGCGCTAGTGAGCTCCAACATGGAGACGGTAATCGTTGATGATATTTCCAGCGGATTCACGCGCTTCATCCCCGAAGGCGTGCCATTCGTGCAGGCTGACATCCTGGACAAGAGCGCGCTTGTCGAGACAATGGTTGCGCACGGCGTCACTGGCGTCATCCATGTTGCCGGCTTCAAATACGCGGGGGTTTCAGTGCAGCGACCGCTGCACACCTACGCGCAGAACGTGACCGGCACGCTCTCAGTGCTCGAAGCCATGCAGGAATGCGAGATCGACCAGATCGTCTTCTCGTCGAGCGCCGCCGTCTACGGAACGCCAGACGTTGAGCAGGTCACCGAAAGTACGGCGAAAGAACCGCTCTCCCCCTATGGGGAGTCAAAGCTGATCGGCGAATGGCTGCTGCGCGACCAAGCAGTCGCGACCGGCCTTCGACACACCTCGCTGCGCTACTTCAACGTCGTTGGCTCGGGCGACCCGATGGTTTATGACACCAGCCCACATAATCTGTTCCCCCTTGTGTTCGAGGCGCTCGTCGCTGGCCGCGTACCGCGGATCAACGGCACCGACTACCCCACCCCCGACGGCACCAATGTGCGCGACTACGTTCACGTCGCCGACATCGCCGCAGCCCACGTCGCAGCCGCCCGTCGGCTTGAAACGCACGAAGCGATCGAGCCCGCCTACAACCTCGGCAGCGGAAATGGACTCTCGGTCGCCGAGATCATGACCGCCGTGGCGAAGGTTACAGAGATTGACTTCACCCCAGAAGTTTCAGCACGTCGCGCCGGGGATCCGCCCCGCATCGTGGCCAATGGCGACCTCGCCGCCCGCGATCTCGACTGGAAAATGCGGCACACCGCAGAAGAAATGGTGCGCAGCGCCTGGGATGCCCGGCTCCGTGCAGAAAAAGACAACGCCGGAAAAGGAAGTTCAGAATGACCTCGAAAATCACCAAGCGCCCTACCACTCTCGCTGACGGCCGAGAGCTCATCTACTTTGACGACGCCGACACCACACTCGGCGAAGAACATTCGGTCGACAGCAGAACCCTCGATCCTCGGCCGGCTACGGCGACAATGCGACAGGACATCCTGACCGGAGAATGGGTATCCATCGCGGCAGCCCGCCAGAACCGGGTCTTCCTTCCGCCAGCGGATCAAGACCCGCTCGCGCCGCAAACTCCGCAAAACCCCTCTGAAGTGCCGGCACTCTATGACGTTGCGGTCTTCGAGAATCGTTCGCCCTCGTTTGGACCAGCTCTCGCCGGGAGTGACAACAGCCCGACCGGCCTCGACGACCTCGCTGACCTTGGTCTCGGCCGCACCCGCAGTTCCATTGGGCGGTGTGAGGTCGTGTGTTTCAGCCCTGACCACGAAGGATCGTTCGGAACCCAGACCGTGAGTCGCGCTCGCACCGTGATCGAAGCGTGGGCGGATCGCACTGAAGCTCTCTCCGGTCTGGAGGGCGTGCAGCAGGTGTTCCCCTTCGAAAACCGCGGTGAAGCCATCGGCGTGACGCTGCACCACCCGCACGGACAGATTTACTCCTACCCGTACATCACGCCCAAGACGCAGCGGACTCTCGATTCGATTGAGGGCACCACCCCCGACATGTTCCAACGCATTCTTGACTTCGAACGCGCAGGAGATCGAGTCGTGTTGAGCGGTGAACACTGGACAGCTTTTGTACCCTTCGCAGCGCGCTGGCCCATCGAAGTTCACATGCTGCCGCATCGCCAAGTCCCCGACTTCGCTGCCACCTCAGATGCAGAACGCGACGAGCTCGCCACCCTCTATTTGCAGCTACTTCGCGGTATCGACGCGATCTACGACTCCCCCACGCCGTACATCGCGGCCTGGCATCAGGCACCAGTACACCGTGCACGCGACACGTACCGGCTCCACCTCCAACTGACCTCGCCTCGCCGCGCTGCAGACAAACTGAAGTACCTCGCCGGGTCTGAATCGGCGATGGGCGCGTGGATCGGCGACGTTACGCCCGAGGCCGCCGCTGAGAACATCCGAAAGGCAACTGAACGAGCATGAGCGACACAGCGCAGCAGCTAAGCGAACTATTCATTAGCCTTACAGGTCGCGAGCCGGATGGCGTGTGGTCGGCACCAGGCCGAGTCAACCTCATCGGCGAGCACACAGATTACAACGAAGGATTTGTGTTGCCCTTCGCCATCGATCGGCGCACGCGCGCTGCTGTCGGACTCCGCACTGACCGAGTGATCCGAGTCACAAGCACGTTCGACGACACCCCCGTTGAATTTCAGCTGACCGAACTCGACGCTGCGCGTACCGCAGGGCAGATCGTGGGATGGAGCGCATACCCGATCGGAGTTGCGTGGGCTCTCGGTCAGCACGGCGCAGACCTCGCCACCGTGCCTGGCGTGGACATCATCATCGACTCCACCGTGCCAGTCGGCGCCGGACTGTCATCCTCTGCCGCCATCGAAAGTGCCGTAGCACTGGCCCTCAACGACCTGTGGAGCCTCGGCTTCTCCCGCGAGAAGCTGGCGAAGGTGGGGCAACTCGCTGAGAACGACGTAGTCGGTGCGCCCACCGGAATCATGGACCAATCTGCGTCTCTTCTTGGCGAATCAGACTCTGCCGTGTTCTTGGATTGTCGCTCGCTCGACGTAGCGGTTGTTCCGCTCGGACTGGCTCACGCCGAGCTGAGCATCCTCGTCATGGACACGCGTGTTTCGCACTCCCACGCCACCGGCGGCTATGCAGAGCGCCGCGCGGCCTGCGAGGCCGGCGCAGCCGCGATGGGGGCCTCGTCGTTGCGCGACGTGAGCGTCGCCGATCTTGATCGCGCACACGAGCTGCTCGACGATGTGACATTCCGACGTGTCCGCCACGTGGTCACCGAGAACCAACGAGTGCTGGACACGGTTCGAGCTCTGAACGAAGAAGGACCGCTCGCAATCGGAGCCCTGCTCGATGCATCACATGCCTCGATGCGCGACGACTTCGAGATCTCGATCCCCGAACTCGACCTTGCTGTCGAGACTGCACGAGCACACGGTGCAGTCGGAGCGCGGATGACCGGTGGAGGATTCGGCGGAGCAGCAATCGCACTCGTTCCCCACACACGCGTCGCCCAAGTCGAATCAGCGGTCAAGGACGCCTTCGCTGCGCAAGGGTTCACCGAGCCGGTGACTTTTACCGTGACGCCGTCAACGGGCGCCGTACGCAACGACACTGCGTAGGCACGACCAGAAAACTCACAACGCGACAACGACCGGTGGTGGAGATGGGGGGAATTGAACCCCCGTCCACTGCTGTAATTCCATGCCTTCTACGGGTGTAGCTTGTGCAGACGTTCTACTCGGCTTTGACCTTTGCCACAAGCACCTAGGTCAACAAGCCCAGCCAGAGTGCAAGTCCCGCGTAGCCCTCAGGCGTAACTACGCAGCAATCTCTCTAAATTGCGCCAGAATCCGGGTAGAGAGCATTCCCGGCCTGACGGACTTCTTTAGTGCGCTCGCTTAGGCAGCGAGGGCGAAGTCAGTGCGCTTTGAATTGGCACTTATAGTTTGCAGTCATCGTTAACGAGATAAGGCTGCATTCTCGACCCGCTTCTCATCGTTTTGCAGGCAATGTCGAAACCGATCATCCCCCTGAGAAGGTCGTTGTCGCGCTGTGGAGTTATCAAATCTGCCAAATGAACAGGCAGCCCTCCATTGTAGTTCAGAACCGGGCCACTATCTAGCCCTCGCGGTGACTCATAAGACACCTCCGCGTAGCCCCCTACTCTTGATCTATGAGGATCAATGCTTTTTCGGATGTGTGCCTGCGCATCATCATGCTCCTCTCCGCCACGCCCGTGTCCGAGCTGGAGACCACAAGGGTCATCGCCCAGCTGGTTGGTACCCCGTACAACCACGTCAGCAAGGCCATCATCAGGCTGCGGGAACTGGGCCTGATCGAGGTCGTGCGCGGGCGCTCTGGCGGAGTACGGATCAGCGACGCCGGGCGTCGGGCGACGGTCGGCTGGGTCCTGCGCCAGCTCGACACCCGAACCGACCTAGCGGATTGCGAGACGCCTGACGGCGTCTGCCCCCTCATCGACGGTTGCGGCCTGCGCGCGGCGCTGCGACTCGCCCGGGAAGCGTTTTACGTCGCACTCGACGACGTCGTGATTTCGTCGCTCCGCCAGAGCCAGCCAAATGAGCCTGTTTCCCTGATGTTGGGCCTACGACCGCCGGACTGAGCGTGTCGCTTTCCCCGCGCCCGACCAAGCGGCGTACAGGTTCTTGCCAGAAAACATGCATTTCAAATGCTACTTTAAGGGGACACCCTCAAAAAGGAGAAAGCATGCTCTCGACCCAGTCCCTCCCCCTCATCGAAGCCACCCTTCCCCTGGTCGGTGAGCGCATGCCCGAGATCGCAAAGAACTTCTACAGCAGGATGTTCACCGCCCACCCCGAACTCTTCGACGGGCTCTTCAGCCGATCAAACCAGAAGAACGGCTCGCAGCAGCAGGCACTAGCTGGCAGCATCGCCGTCTTTGCGACGCACCTCGTGAAGAACCCCGAGACCACACCAGAGGCCATGCTCTCCCGCATCGCCCACAAGCACGTCTCCCTCGACATCCAGCCCGAGCAGTACGACGTCGTCTACAAGTACCTCTTCGAGGCCATCGCCGACGAACTCAGCGACGTCATCAGCGCCGAAATCGCCGGTGCATGGACCGAGGTTTACTGGCTCATGGCGCACGCCCTGATCAAGCTCGAAAAGGGTCTGTACGCCGGCGCCGGAAACAACACACCGCTGGCGCCGTGGATCGTCATCGGCAAGGATGCAGCGGGAACCGACGCGTTGACTTTCACCCTCGAGCCGGCCGACGACACTCCGCCAGCCCCTGCCCGCCCCGGCCAGTACGTGAGCGTCACCCTAGCAATGCCGGACGGCGTCCGTCAGGTTCGCCAGTACTCACTGTCAGCGGGCACGGCCACGACCCGCGTCTTCACCACGAAGTTGGATGCGGACGGCGAGGTCTCCCCCGCCCTGCACCGCGACGTGCAGCTCGGCGACACGCTCTTGCTCTCCAATCCCTGCGGCGACGTCACCCTCGCCGAGGGCGATACCCCGCTGATCCTGGCCTCCGCCGGAATCGGTTGCACGCCCAGCGCATCGATCCTGCGCTCGCTCGCCCTGGGCAAGTCAAAGCGCGCGGTGAAAGTGCTGCACGCCGAGAACAACCTTGGAGGATGGGCCTTGCGCGAGCAGATGAAAGAGGATGTCGCACTCTTAGAGGCCGCCGAGCTGGAACTGTGGCTCGAGATTCCGAGCGAGGGCGCCCACGAGGGCTTCATGTCCCTCGACGGTGTCACGATTCCCGAAAACGCCTCGGTATACCTCTGCGGCCCGCTGCCGTTCATGCGCAGCCTTCGGTCGCAGGCACTCGCGTCCGGCGTGCCGGCGGATCGCATTCACTACGAAATTTTCGGCCCAGACCTCTGGCTCGCCGGCGCCGCCGTCTAGACCGTTCAACTTGCCACCGATCAGGGCCGGGCGTTACTGCGTTGACCCTGATCGGTGGCGCCACGGCGCGGAGGTGACCAAGAAACCCGTCCCTGTGAAGTGAACGCTGAAAGCGAACTTACGCGTTCGCTCAGCAGCGCCAAAGTAGATTCGAGGGATGAGTGAAACTACAGAAGCCCTGCCCACAAAGACCACGATGTACGGTGCAGATTGGTGCCGCGACTGCCGCCGCTCCGAAGCACTCCTCAATTCATTGAACGTCGAATGGACGAAGGTTGACGTTGAAAAAGACCCTAGTGCTGCCGATCGCGCACATGCCATCAGCGGACGCCTCAACATTCCGGTAGTTCACTTCACCGACGGAACGTTTCAGGTCGAGCCGAGCGACCGCGACCTCAAGGCAAAGCTCGAAGAACTCGGTGCGATCTAGCCAGGCCTCTCGTCATCACCGCACAACGACCGTGGAACAACGCTAGAAAACAGATGCACTCACCGAGCGTCGAAGCGAGATTCAGCGCGAACTAAAGCAAGGAGCGTACGCGCGAGAACAGGAATGTGTGCGAGCCGGGCTCGGCTACTCCCCCATGTTCTTGCGTGCGGCGATCGCACGATCTGACTCACGCTTGTCTTGACGCTCACGCAGCGTTTGACGCTTGTCATACTCACGCTTACCCTTAGCAACCGCGAGTTCGACTTTGGCTCGGCCATCCAAGAAATAGATCGACAGCGGAACCAGCGTGTAACCGCCCTGCTTGATCTTGTTGTGGATCTTCAGGATCTGCTCTTTGTGCAGCAACATCTTGCGCTTGCGACGAGGAGGATGATTGTTCCACGAACCCTGGAAGAATTCAGGAATGTGCACGGCATCCAACCAAGCTTCAGCGTGGTCGTCGATGTAGCCGTAGCCATCGATCAAACTTGCACGGCCCAACCGCAGAGATTTAACCTCAGTACCCGACAGCACGAGACCAGCCTCAAAGGTGTCTTCGATGCTGTAGTCATGGCGCGCCTTACGGTTGCTTGCAACAACCTTCCGGTCACCTTCCTGAGGCATGGTTCACTTCTCTCTCAAATACGTTGGATGCCGCAATGCTACGGCGGATGCCGACAGCGCAGCAGACCAGTTTAGCGCGAGGGCAGCGCGAGGACTACACCTTCAAATATCTGCTGATCGCGACGCCAGCAGAAATCGCGGCAAGCCCCGCACCCGCAACGATCAGGATGGGCACAACGAGCAACGCCTCATCCATTCCCAGCAGGCTCGTATTCAGTGGCAGCGTGGATGCCAAATAGCCCCGCACGAAGAACTGAACGATCGCAACGATCGCTCCCCCGGCCAGCACCGAACCGATGAGGGACGCAAACACTCCCTCAAGAATGAACGGTGTTTGGATGAACCGGTTCGACGCCCCAACGAGCCGCATGATGCCGAGCTCTCGACGTCGGGAGAAAGCACTCAGTCGAATGGTCGTGGCAATGAGCAATACGGCGGCCACCAGCATGAGACCGGCAACCCCAATCGCAGTGAAACTGGCGGCGTTCAAGATTGAAAAAATCGGTTCAAGATAGGCGCGTTGATCTTGCACGCTCTCCACGCCGGCCAGCCCAGACAGGCTTTCGATCAGCACGTCGGCCTGCTCAGGATCAACGAGGTTGACCCGGAAGCTTTCGTTCAACGTCTCCGGAGTAATGATTCCGGCGAAGGTGGTGTCGGCGAACTGCTCCGTGAAGTTTTCATACGCTTGCTCATGAGTCTCGTACTCGACCTCATTGATGTACGGCGCGAGCGTTGGAGAATCTAGCTGCTGCTGCACCGCATCGATCTGGTCTTCCGTCGCCTCTGCAAGAGTGCAGTTGCCCGTCGTATCGATATCGGTGCACATGTAGACCGCAACCTGCGCACGGTCGTACCAATAGCCCTTCATCTGTCCGATCTGCATTTGCAGCAGAATCGACGCCCCCACAAAAGTGAGCGAGATGAAGGTCACCAAAACGACAGAAACCACCATCGAAAGGTTGCGACGGAGCCCGCTGCCGACCTCTCCAAGAATTAGACCGAGCCTCATGCGTCGAGCCCCTCACCGCGTGAAGGCTGCGCGAAGTCGGTTGATGCTGGACCACCGGGTGTGCTGGCGGCCGGATGCGGGATCCGATCCTGAATGGGAACGGTCTGTGTTTGGTAGCCACCCTGGCGCTCATCGCGCACAATCTGACCACCGATGAGCTCGATTACTCGACGCTTCATCTGGTCGACGATTCCCGCATCGTGGGTTGCCATAAGAACTGTTGTTCCACTCAAGTTGATTCGCTCGAGCAGCGTCATGATGCCCGCAGAAGTAGCTGGGTCGAGGTTTCCTGTCGGCTCATCCGCAAGCATGATCGCAGGCTTGTTAACCACGGCGCGCGCAATAGCGACTCGCTGTTGCTCACCACCAGAAAGCTCGTGGGGAAAACGACCCGATTTTCCCGCGAGACCCACCATCTTGAGAGCATCCGGAACTGCCTCTTGGATGTAACCACGGCTCTTGCCGATCACCTGCAGCGAGAACGCGACATTGTCGAAGACTGTCTTATTGGGCAGCAGGCGGAAATCCTGAAAGACTACGCCGAGATGGCGGCGGAAATACGGCACCTTGCGGCTCGACAGAGTGTTCAAGTGCTGGCCCAGCACATGAATCGACCCCTTAGTCGGGTTCTCCTCTTTGAGGATCAACCGCAAAAAGCTCGACTTGCCCGAACCGGAAGCGCCAACCAGAAAGACGAACTCGCCCTTAAGAATCTCAAGATCAACCGAGTTCAGTGCCGGTCTAGTAGTGCCCGGATACGACTTCGAAACAGCATCAAAACGAATCATTTGGAGTCAGCCTAAGTACGCACAGCACGGAACATGGCAGCGACGCACCGGGTGACGAGACTCACAGGGTGGCCCAGTTCAGGTCACACGGTGGCTTTGCCTACGTTGCTGGATCGGTGGGATCGGCAGGATCGGCGGTGCAGGGTTACTCGATGGTGCGCTTGCGCCACTTGATGCCGGCCGAGATGAAACCATCGAGGTCGCCATCGAACACGTTCGATGGATTATTGACCTCAAAGTCAGTGCGCAGATCCTTGACCATTTGGTATGGAGCCAACACATAGCTGCGCATCTGGTCGCCCCAGCTCGCGGTGATCACACCCGCGATCTCTTTCTTCGTGGCGGCCTCTTGCTCGCGCTGCAACAACAGCAAGCGTGACTGAAGCACTCGCATTGCCGCGGCACGGTTCTGAATCTGGCTCTTCTCGTTCTGACAGCTCACGACAATGCCTGTCGGCAAGTGAGTAATGCGAACAGCCGAGTCGGTGGTGTTCACCGACTGACCACCGGGACCGGAAGAGCGGAAGACATCGACACGGATGTCGTTCTCGGGAACTTCAACAACATCCGTCGTCTCAATAAGAGGAACGACCTCAACCGCAGCGAAGCTGGTCTGACGCTTACCCGCTGAGTTAAAGGGGCTCATGCGCACGAGGCGGTGCGTGCCTGCTTCAACACTGAGCGTTCCGAAAGCGAAGGGCGCGTCGACCTCGAACGTGGCCGACTTGATGCCAGCTTCTTCAGCGTAGCTCGTGTCGAGAACGCGGGTCGGGTACGAGTGCTGCTCCGCGTAACGGAGGTACATGCGCAACAACATTTCGGCGAAATCTGCGGCGTCGACGCCACCGGCTCCCGCGCGAATGGTGATGACGGCAGGGCGCTGATCGAACTCACCGTTGAGGAGGGTCTGAACCTCAAGGTCGCCCAACATCTTGGTGATACGGGCAAGCTCGGTTCGAGCATCCGCTGCCGCCTGAGCATCACTCTCTTCGTTGGCCAACTGAACCATGATCTCGAGGTCGTCGAGCCTGTTCGAAATTGAAGTGATCTTGGCGAGTTCGGCCTGACGATGGCTAAGATCGCTCGTGACCTTCTGCGCCTTGTCGGTGTCGTCCCACAGATCAGGAGCGCCCGCAAGCTCGCTGAGTCTCACGATCTCTGACTCGAGTCGTTCGGTGTCGACCACCTGGCGAATGTCCGCAAATGTGGAGCGCAGCGCCGCGATGTCGTCAGAAAAGTCCAGTTCATCCATGTCACCCACCAGACTACCTGCGAAGCTCAGGCTGCACTGTTGAGCGTGCACAATCTCTGGGCCCGCATTGCCGTCGATGAGTGCAGTCACCCCATACGATGGACGGCGATGAGCACAACAGAACACCCCTTTAGCTGGCGCTCAATTGGGCTGCCGGTTCTCTTACCGACGCTGCTGTTCTCCATTGGTGAAGGTGCCATCATTCCGCTGATCCCCATTGCGGCAAGCAATCTCGGCGCGACGCTTGCGATTGCTGGGCTCGTGGCCGCGCTATTGACCATCGGTGAGCTCTTCGGCAATATTCCGAGCGGATGGCTCATCTCCCGCATCGGCGAACGCCCGGCGATGATCGGCGCGAGTGCACTCTCCACCATCGGAGTTGTGATCTGCCTTCTCGCTCCGAACTCCGTCGCGCTTGGATTCGGGGTACTGCTCATCGGTTTAGCCACCGCGGTGTTCGCGCTTGCCCGACATGCATTCCTTACCAGCTTTGTGCCGGTTGCCTACCGCGCTCGAGCGCTTTCGACCCTGGGCGGAACGTTCCGGCTCGGCATGTTCATCGGGCCGTTCATCTCAGCCGTGATCATCCACCTCACGGGCGTAGCGATCGTCGCGTTCTGGATTCACGTAGTTGCGGGCGTGGCCGCCGCACTCGTGCTGCTCCTGCTGCCTGACCCCGCAACGACCTTCGGTGTTGTACACACCTCGCGAGTTAACGACCGCACTTTACGCGACGGGGAAGCGCTCGTCGCGCAACAGTCCGACCGGCTCTTTGCCACAATTCGCCGCAACCGGGCATTGCTCTCTCGCCTCGGCTTGGGCGCTGCCATCATTGGTGCGATGCGTGCCAGCCGGCAAGTCATCTTGCCGCTTTGGGCGGTGAGCATCGGACTTGCGGATGCCAACACGGCCATCATCATCGGAATCGCTGGGGCCGTGGACTTCGCCCTCTTCTATACCGGTGGCCAGATCATGGATCGCTTTGGCCGACTGTGGACAGCCGTACCGTCCCTCGTCGGGCTCGGCATCGGCCACATTGTGCTCTCACTCACTCACGACGTCAGCGCGAGCACTGCGTGGTTTATCTTCGCCGCGATGTTCCTCGCCCTGGCAAACGGCCTCGGCAGTGGCCTCCTGATGACTCTGGGTGCAGACCTCGCCCCCAGGATAAACCCCGCGCCATTCCTCGGTGCCTGGCGATTTACCGGAGGAGTTGGCCAGGCGGCTTCGCCACTGATGATCGCGGGTATCACGGCAATCGCCTCGCTCTCACTCGCGGCAGGTGCAGTGGGCGTGCTCGGCCTCATCGGGGCGGGCGTTATGCTGCGGTACGTGCCCCGCTACATCCAGAAACCCCACAAGTGATTCCCACCACGAACCTGCTCGCGTTTGTGCTGGTGGCGCTGCCGATCATCCTGATCCCCGGGCCCAGCGTACTGTTCCTGATCGGCCGCTCACTCTCGCTCGGAAAGCTGGGTGGGATTGTGAGTTCACTCGGCAATGCCACCGGCGGTGTGGTGCTCGTGTTCGGTGTGGCTTTCGGCGTCGGCACGATCATTGCGCAATCGGTGATCGCGTTCACGGTCGTGAAGTACCTGGGTGCCGCCTACCTCATCTATCTCGGCGTGCAGGCAATTCGCCACCGAAATGCTCACGTGACAGCGGATGCTGCAGCCCCCAAGACGCGCTCACGCTGGCGGATCTTCGGCCAAGGTTTCGTTGTCGGCATCACGAACCCCAAAGCAACAGTGTTCTTCGTGGCCGTGTTGCCCCAGTTTGTGAGTTTCGGATCCGGCAGCGTACAACTTCAGCTACTGGCGCTCGGAATGATCTTCATGGGAATTGCTGTGGTCACTGACACTGCATGGGCTGTTGCAGCAGGGTTCGCCCGCGACTGGTTCGCAAGCTCGCCCCACCGCATCACCAACCTGTCAGCGGTCGGCGGCTTTGCCCTCATCGGGCTCGGCATTGGTTCGCTATTTATCCCCCACGCTAAGCAATAGCGGAGATTGCGTCGGCGATCGGAGTCGAACCATCCATGAACTCGATGGTGTGACCGATCGTGTTGTCGCTGTCGATTACTTCGGCCAGCACTTGTGCCACGTTATCGCGGGCTGCGTGCTCGGCGGTTGCCGCGTCGCCAACATCGATCTTTCCGGATGCGGGTTCGCTCGAAAGCGAACCCGGGCCAACGATTGTGTACTTCAGCGGGCCTTTGCGGAGGTGTTCGTCGGCTGCGGCCTTCGATTCGGCGTAGGCGAAGAAGGAGTTGTCTTCGGGAACACCGTGGTCGAGGCCAGCGCCCTTGTAGGAAACCATCACGTAGCGGTCTACACCGGCATGAGCTGCGGCATCCATTGTTCGGATGGCTGCGTCGCGGTCGACCGAGTAGGTGCGCTCTGGGTTTCCTGCACCAGCACCCGCGGCGAACACGATGGTGTCGTTCCCGGTGAAAATTTCGGATAACTCTTCGGCGCTGAGCGCTTCGATGTCCGCGATGACGGGCATTGCGCCGGTACCGCTGATGTCAGCTTCTTGGTCAGAGTTGCGGATGAGGGAGTGCACGTGGTGACCCCTGCCGCTGAGTAGCTCTGCGAGGCTCATAGCAATCTTGCCGTGGCCGCCGACGATAACAATTCGTTTCATGGCTATCTCCTTTGCGTGGGTTGCACACTTTCGTGAAGTGCACACTCCACGCTACGAAGTGAAGCTCCCTGTTTGCTGCACGAATGTTTGCTGAGTGCCGTTGGGGCGTCGGCTGGGCGTGGCACTGTTCCCGATCAGGCTGACGTCGCCGCCGCGATTCGTCGCCCGGTGTCGGTTAGGAAAAGACGGATCGTGCCGTTGCTGTCACATCGATTCGGATGCCTTCGGGTACCAGCAGCGATACGAATGGCGGTTTCCAGTAGGCGGAGAGCGAAACTGTTGAGCTTGCCGAGTCGTTTGTGGTCGCTTCTTCGATCTGAAGCTCGGTGAACCCGTCACCCTGGCTCGCCGCGATGTAGTCGGCAACCGCTGAGGCAACTTTGTCGGCGGTGAGCTTCGGCCGGTAGCCGTTCGGGGTTAGTTCGACATCCTCAAGGTCATAGGATTCGGCGCCGACGAGTGCCGCACCATCCGCGAGGGTGAACAGCCGTTTGCGTTCGAGGTAGAGCGATGTGGCGGCCACCACTAAAAAGATGAGCACGAACGAAAGGAATGCATAGAAAATCGTGAGCAAGAGGGCGGACCCTTGCTCATCTTCGAGGGTGAGGCGGTGCTCGTGGGGGCTGCTCGGTCGGTTCGGTCTGCTTAGTGGCGTGCATCTGTTTGGCGAGTTTGGTTTGTTCGGCATCATCGCGAACCTCTGAATTGCGACACCTGCTGGGTGGCGGTGGCGTCGAGAAGGATCTGCACGGGGAAGTTGCCGGTGAGCACGGGAGGGGCAAGCGGTAGATCTACGACGACAGCAATATTCACGGTGACGTAGCCGTGACGAGTGAGGCAGTCGGCCGGATCAGGTGTGCAGAGGATCTCGACTGAGGCATCCGTGGGATCTATTCCGTAGTTGTTGAGGGCGAATTCGATCGCTCGCTCGGCTGAGCCCTCGGCCTCAGAAAGAGTTTCGGCCTGCACGAATACGCGTGCCGCCTGGCGGGCTGCACCCTCTGCCGCTAACGCTCCGCCCTGGATCGCCGACATGGTGAGCACGAGATACACCAGAGGGATCAGCATGATCATGCCGACGGTGATGAACTCAAGTGATGATGAGCCCTGGTCTTCGCGGAGCCGAGCGACGGCCTGCCGCACGTTGCTGCTACCTCCAGTGCTAGCGAACCTGCTCGATTGGGGCATAGCCAGACACCTCCAGGCCCTCATCAATACCGATCAACCCGAATAGCGGCAAAGGTGTGCGAACGGTGACGATGATCGACGGGTGCCCGAGGTGACTCGTGGAACTTGCTGTCACATCGGCAGCGTAGCCGGGCGACAGTGCGGTCGAGATAAGGTCGCGGGTGCGCGTGACACCGTCGTTCAGCGACGTGTCGGCAAGGGAGGCGAAGCGTGCACCTTCTGCTGCGGCATCCAACACCGTGTTTCGGATATGGAGGGCTAGCCCCAGCTGAATGACGCTGAGAGTGAGCACGGTCAGCAACGCGGAGACGAGCACGAACTCGACTACGGCGGAGCCGGACTCCTCTGCGCGTAGCCGCGCACCCGTCGACCTAGCCCACTGCCGAGAACACTGCCGGAAACGCTGCCGAAAGCACAGCGCAGGCGCAACGCCGTGACGAGGCGTGCGCACTAGAACCCGGTTACGCGATCAATCGCCTGTTCAAATACCGAGCTGAGTGCTGGGCCCGCAAGACCCCAAATAATGATCACAAGACCCGCGGTCATCAGCGTTATCAGCACCCAGCCCGGAACATCTCCGCGCTCTGAGGTGAGCGTTCGGGTGCCTCGGGTAAGCCCGCTCTTCAGAGTCACTTGAGATGATTTCACTCTGCAATCATTGAGCGAAACCCAAAGGCGCGCGGAGGTTTTCCACAGCTAGCGCACGCTATCGCCCCGAAGCGCGGCCCGCGCCCTGTGACGGCTAGTCCTTCGGGGTGTCTCGCTCGCCCTTGGTCTCTTGCTCAGACTGCAACCTCTGCACTTCGTCTTCGACGATCGCATCAGCTTGAGCGATGTTGTCGGGCGAGGGCAATCCAGCGTCGGCAAGGATTGCGTCTTCTGTGCCCTGCGAGATTCCGCCGCCAGTTTGCGCGGCCTTCTTTCGTAGGCGATCGAGAGCAGCACGAAGCGGGTGGACCGGCTCGCGAAGAAGTGGCTCCTCGACTTCGAGCCCGTAGAAGTCACCAATGTGATCGACGAATTGGGCACGTTGGGCTCGGTCATAAGCGCGTCGCTCGCGGCTGAACGCCGTCACGGTAGCCGCGCACATCATCAGCATCACGATGCTAAATGGCAAGGCAGAAAGAATTGCTGCCGTCTGCAAGGTTTGCAGACCACCGGTGATGAGCAGTGCGATAGCCAAGAGCGAAGCCAGCAGAGCAAAGAAGATGCGGATGCGCTTCGGCGGTTCTGCGGAGCCACCGGTAGCGATCATCGACATCACGAGCGCGCCCGAATCTGCTGAGGTGATAAAGAAGATGCCGATCAGCAGGATGGCGCCAAACGTGAGAGCGGTGCCTGCCGGCAGCCCGGCGAGCAGATCGAACAGCGCCGAGTCGGCATCCACTGATCCGTCTGCGGCAATGAGGCCACCTTGGCCGTAGAGCTCGCGGTAGATGGCGTTTCCGCCGAGGACGCTGAACCAGAGGAACGTGAGAACGGTGGGGACCAGCATCACGCCGCCGACAAACTCGCGCACGGTGCGGCCCTTGGAAACACGCGCAATGAAGACGCCGACGAATGGTGCCCACGACATCCACCAGCCCCAGTAGAAGGTAGTCCAGCCGGCCTGCCACTGTTCGCCAGCCTCACCGGCGTAGGCACTGACGTTGAAGCTGAGCCCGATGAAGCCCTGCAGATAGTTGCCCATTGACTGCACGAATTCGCGGAACAGGAACGCCGTTGGTCCGACGATCAGTAAGAACACCAGCAGTATGGCAGCCAGCAAGAGGTTAGTGGTTGACAGCCACTTCATGCCGCGGCCAATTCCCGAAACGAGCGACAGGATGGTGAACGCAACTATCACGATGATGACCATGATTTGAGTGGTGAGGTTCGACTCGGCAATCCCGGTCTTCTCTAGGCCAGCAGAGATTTGGAGAACGCCGAGACCGAGTGAGGTGGCAACCCCGAAGACTGTGCCGACGAGCGCGATGACATCAATGAGGTTGCCCCAACCGCCGTGCACCCGCTTGCCCAGCAGCGGCTCAAGCGTCCAGCGGATGGAAATGGGGCGGTCGCGACGGTGAATTGCGTACGCGAGCGCGAGCCCAACGACCACATAGATAGCCCACGCGTGAACACCCCAGTGCAGGAAAGTTTGACTCATCGCCTTCTGAGCGAGCTCAATCTCGGTGCCGGTGACACCAGGCCGAGGATTGGCGAAGTGACTGAGCGGCTCGGCAACACCGTAGAAGACCAGTCCGATGCCCATTCCTGCGGCAAAGAGGAATGAGATCCAGGAGATCATCGAGAACTCTGGCTTGTCATCATCCTTACCGAGCTTGATGTCGCCGTAGCGACTGAACCCCAGCCACAGCGCAAACGCCACAAAAAATGCAGCGATCAGCACGTAGTACCAGCTGAACGAGTTGATGATGCTCGACTGCAAGGTGTCAAATACCGTCTTGGCGATCTTTGGCGCAATCATCGAGAACGCGGTGACCACGATGATCAAACCAGCAGCAGGCCAGAACACCCACGGCGCCAACAGACGCGTTGCTTGGGGTTGCCCCGGTGCTTCCGGTTTGGTGGGGAGGGTCGATCCTGCGGTCACTGTAATCTCCGATCGCCTGAGTCTGTGTCTGAGACTCATATGAGGCTTATAAGAGTACAGATCACACGATCACTACCTGGTGTTCGCCGCGAACCTCGTGCTCGCTATTTTTCGGACTCGAAGCGATAGCCGAGCTGCCACCGCGAACTGTCGATGGTGTCGAGGATCGCGACGGTCTCATCGAGCGAGTGCACGGGTGATTCAGTCAGCCCCGCTGCTATGTAGCCAGCGAGGGCTGTTGCCTGATAGCTGAGGCCCCGATGCGCGACGATTCCGGATTCGTCTGCCCAGTGAATCGATTCTCCGCCGAAGCCTGGCTTCGAGAGGGTAAGGCTGCTGGGGGTGAAGAACGCTCCGCCAACCTGCAGCAGTGCATCCGTGCCTGCGATGGATGCCGTGGTGGGCGTGCGGGCAAGGAGGGTTGTGTTGAGCTGCGCCTGGGCTCCACTCGCGTAGCTGAACGTCAGCAGCGACTGTCCATCCACGCCGGTGTCGATGAGGGAGCCGACGTTGTGGATGGCGGTGGGAGTGCCGAGGATTTGTGAGGCGAAGGCGATCGGGTAGATTCCGAGATCGAGTAGTGCTCCTCCCCCGCTTTCAAGTGAGCGAACGCGATGGCCGTCTGGCATGTTCTGGCCGTGGTCTGCGGTGACGAGTTGGACGTCGCCGAGCACGCCATCCTCGAGCAACTGAGTGATCACGGAGGTTTGCGGAAGGTAGCGGGTCCACATTGCTTCCATCGCGAAGGTGCCTGCCGCACGTGCGGCCGCGACGATCTCGCGTGCTTCGGCACCGTTCATCGCGAAGGGCTTCTCCACCAGGATGTGTTTGCCTGCGGTGATGGCTTGCAGAGCAAGTTCGCGGTGCACGTGCTGCTGCGCAGCAATATAGACGACGTCAACGTCAGGGTTGGCGAGTAGTTCTGCGTAGTCACCATGCGTCTTGGCGATGCCCCACGTGTTAGCAAATTCCTGGGCGCGGTCGAGGCTGCGGGATGCCACGGCAACAAGTTTTTGGTTGGTGTGGGCTTGCACAGCTTCCGCGAAGGTCGCGGCGATCCCACCGGGAGCGA
Source organism: Rhodoglobus galactosidasius (assembly GCF_054957775.1). Taxonomy (NCBI): domain Bacteria; kingdom Bacillati; phylum Actinomycetota; class Actinomycetes; order Micrococcales; family Microbacteriaceae; genus Rhodoglobus; species Rhodoglobus galactosidasius. Next base: position 17,613 of record NZ_JBQIAV010000016.1, read on the forward strand.
TGATGCCCCAGCGCAACGACGGCACTGAATCGGGGGCGGGAACGATCGCGGCAGGGAACGTGGTGGGGAACAAAAGGGTCCTTGTCGTTGTGCGTGCCACCTGCGGCACCGCAGGTCTCGACCAGTCTAGAACCCGACCTGCAACACGAAGATGCCCGGGAAAATTGCGAAGGCGATCGTGATGGGCAGGATGAGGAACACGAGCGGGAAAAGCATCGCAACCTCCTTCTTGCCTGCTAGTTCAAGCAGTTCGCGCTTGGACTCTTCGCGAGCATCCTGAGCTTGGGCCTGCAGCACTTCAGAAAGCGGGGAGCCACGGTCGAGCGCGCCCAAGATTTGGTCGACACAACGGGCAAACGGTGGCAGTTCGAGCTCGCGAGACAGCGCTCCCAAGGTGTCACCGAATGGGAGACCCGTGTTAACAGAGGAGACGACACGAGCGAGCTCTCGGGAGAGTTCGCCGCCACTGACCTGCGAAACGCGGCGCACGGCATCCAAGATTCCCTCGCCTGCAGAGAGGCTGAGGGCTAGGAATTCGAGCACGACGGGAAGCTCGGCGGTGAGGCGGCGGATGCGACTCTTGGCCGAGCGCTGAAGGAGATAGTCGCGGGCGGTGATGCCCAGCACCCCGCCGACAATCACGAGAACCAACTGGGCGATGAGGGGAACGTGTTGCGCGTTCGCAATCGTCACGTCGAAGACGACCCCGAGCATCGCACCGCCAAGCACCGCAAGCAGTTGCTGCGAACGATACGCCTCAACGCTCATCTCAGACCCTGCCTGACGCAGGCGTCGTGCGATCTGCTCGCCGCCGCCTGCGACCGACGCCAACGTGCTGCGTAGCCATCGGGCTGCGGGCACAAACACCACCCCGAACACAGGAAGAGGTCCGACCGAACGCGGTGCGACGTGCTCGCGCGCCCCCGCCGAAACATCGATTACATAAGGCGCAACCCGATTGGCAAGGGTGGGGCGGCTCAGCCGTGGAATGAGACTAAGGATCGACCAGAGTCCCAGCCCACCAGCGATGCCTGCGACGACCGCCCAAGCCAGAGAGTCGCTCATGCAAACCACCTCGGCTGTTCAGGGAGTCGACCGATGCCCGCCATGATCCGATATGCAACAACGGAAAGGGCAAGCCCTGCCACGATCAGTGCGATACCGCTAGCAGAGTTGTAGGCGAGTGCCGCCTCGGGCCTTGTGGTGAGCAAGAACAACACCACCCACGGAGCCGCCAGCCCCAGGCGGGCAGCGTTCATCACCCACGACTGCCGAGCCTCAATCTCGGAACGAATCGCTGCCTCTTGACGGAGGTAGACACTGAGGCTGCGCAGAACGTTCGTGAGTTCGCTGCCGCCAACCTCCCGCGACATCCGCAAAGTTTCGAGGATGCGGTCGGCGACGGGGTCTGCGAGCGCCACCTTGAGTTCGTCGACCGCGATAGAGAAGTTGCCGGTGGCGCGGTAGCGCTGAGAGAACGCTACGAATGCACTGCGAGTCACCGCTGGGCCTGTCTGCGCGAGAGTCATCAGGCTGTCGGGAAGGGCGAGCCCCGAGCGCACGGCCGACACCAGCTGATCAACAACGTCTGGCCACACGACCCGGGTCGCTCGACGGCGGACTCGTGCACGCCAGCTGATCGCGAGCATCGGAGCCAAGAGAGCAGTCGCCGCTGCACACACCACGACAGCGAGAACGGAGGTGAGCACGAAGGTGAGCGCCCCGACAGCGACGGCGAAAACGAGTGACACGATCACGACGATTGTGGGACTTGTCATGGGCAGCCCCGCCTGCACGAGTCGTTCTCGCATCCGCAACGACCACGCGGAACGGCCACGCACGCGTCGTTCGCGTTGTGCTGGCCACATGAAGGTCGCAGCAATCAGCACTGTGCCTACCGCAAGCGCGATTCCCAGCAGAAGACTCACGCGACAGCCGTCAACAGGAGCGAAACCGGGTCGACTCCCGCGGCATGGAATTTGGACAGCCGTGCAGGAACAGCCCCCGTTTGAATGAGCGTGCCCTGCACGGTGCGGAACAGCGCAACGCTCTCGACAGCCCCGTCGCTGACCTCACCACTGAGTGATGCGATCTCAACAACCCGCCTGGTGCCGTTCGAGGTCAACTCGCAGTGCACAACGACATCCACCGAACTTGCGACAGTGGGCACCACAAAACTGGAGTCGATATTGCGGCCGGCGAGCAGCGGCAGGGTGCAGAGCTTCACGAGCGCTTCACGAGCGCTGTTGGCGTGGATGCTCGACATCCCCGGCAACCCACTGTTGAGGGCGATGAGCAGGTCGAGGGACTCGGCATCGCGCACTTCGCCGACCACGAGTCGGTCGGGGCGCATCCGCAACGCCTCTTTGATGAGACGCCGCAAACTGATCTCGCCGGTGCCTTCAAGGCTGGGTTGACGACATTGCATACCGACGCTGTCGTGGCTGGGAACGCTCAGTTCGAACGTCTCCTCGACGGTGACCACCCGCTCATTGGGCCTGCCAGCAGCGAGCAAAGCGTTGAGCATCGTGGTTTTGCCGCTCTGGGTTGCGCCAGACACCACAATGTTCTGGCCAGACAGCATGCAGAGCCGAAGGTAGTCAGCAGCATGTTGGGTGAGACTGCCGAGTTCGATGAGGCGATCGAGGTCGCGAATGCTCTGGCTGAATTTGCGAACGTTGACTGCCCAGTGCTTGCGCGTGACATCCGGAATAACCACATGCAATCGCGAACCATCGGGCAACGAAGCGTCAACAAACGGAGAGCTCAGATCGACGCGACGACCCGAGGTTTGCAGCATCCGCTCGACCAGATCGCGCACTTGAGAATTAGTGAGGCGGATGCCCGTGAACTCGGGAACTCCATTGCGGGCGACGAACACGTGCTCGGGCCCGTTGATCCAGAGTTCCTCGACCGTGTCATCGTCGAAAAACGGCTGGAGCGGACCGTACCCGGTCAGCGCCGCCACCACCTCGCGGGCGGCTTGTGTCTCGTCCGCGAGCAGCGGCACCGAACCGCCAAGAGCCCGCTCGCTGTAGCGCCGCACCTCATCGCGCACATAACGCGAGGCGAGTTCGCTGTCGCGCGAAAGATCGACCCCATCGCGGCGAACCCGCTGGCGAACCTGGTCGGCGATGGTCGTCAGAGCGTTAGACATGCTCATAGTGTGCGGAGTGGGCGCCCGAGTGCCCGGCCGTTATCCACAGGAGCCGTTCTCGGGAGTGGTTCGCGATCCCTGGCAAGATTGATATGATGGTTTCATCAAGTCAGAAAGTGGACGATCGTGAGCTGGCCTGATCGACAACCGCACCGAAGTGATCAGGAGCACAACAATGGTCGTTCTCGACGAGCGCAGACCGCTTTATGAGATCAAGGCGAACCTCTTCAAGGGGCTCGCGCATCCGTACCGCATCCGGGTGCTCGAAATCTTGTCGAGCAATGACGAAGCGTCGGTGACAGAGATGCTCGCCGCAACAGGGCTCGAAGCATCCCACCTCTCGCAACACCTCTCGGTGCTGCGCCGCTATGGGCTTGTCGTCTCCGAACGCCGCGCAAGCGTCGTCTATTACCGCCTCGCACTCCCCCAGATTGCCGAACTGTTGCGCGTCGCTCGCGTGCTGCTCGGTGAGATTCTTACCGATACCGACAGCCAGCGTGACCTCGTTGCCGGCCTTCCTACGATTCCGGATGCCCGATGAAGCGGTCTTGGCGGTCACTCCTGCCCAGCCTCAACGACTACCGCGAACTACGTACCAGTTGGCGCGGAGATCTGCTCGCCGGCATCACGGTCGGCATCGTCGCCCTTCCCCTAGCCCTCGCTTTTGGCGTTAGCTCCGGAGTTGGCGCCGAAGCCGGCCTTATTACCGCCATCGTCGCCGGAATCGTCGCGGCAGTGTTCGGCGGCTCAAACATTCAGGTTTCCGGACCCACCGGTGCCATGGTTGTGGTTCTCGCCCCCATCGTCATCAGCCACGGTGTTAAAGCTGTCGCCATCGTCACCCTGCTCGCGGGTGTCATCGTCGTTATTGCTGGTGTGCTGCGACTCGGACGTACCGTCAGCTACATCCCCTGGCCCGTGATCGAAGGCTTCACCGTCGGCATCGGCATCATCATCTTCCTGCAACAAGTGCCCTCCGCACTCGGCACCGAAGGCACCGAGCATCCGACCAATGCTGTGCTCGCTGCCGTCGCCTTCATCACCGCCGCACAGTGGCCCACAGCGCTCTTGCCACTCGCGGTCGTCGCCGCTGTGATCGCCATCATGTTGCTGCTCTCGCGCATCAGCGGACGCCTCCCCGCCTCCTTCATCGCCATCGCGATCGTCACCATAATCGCGCAAGCGCTCTCCCTGCCGCTCGCGACCATCGGCGAACTCCCTGCCTCCCTGCCTGCCCCCACCGTGCCGTCGTTCAACTTCGACCTCACCACGCTGATCGGGCCCGCCTTCGCCGTCGCCGCCCTCGCCGCGATCGAATCGCTCCTCTCCGCCCGCGTCGCCGCTGACATGTCCGACACCGGGCCCTACAACGCCGACCGCGAACTCGTGGGTCAGGGACTGGCATCCGTCGCCTCCAGCTTCTTTGGGGGGATGCCAGCCACCGGTGCCATCGCCCGCACCGCCGTGAACGTGCGGTCCGGCGGTCGCACTCGCCTGTCTGCGGTCGTACATGCTCTCGCACTGCTCGTGGTCGTCTACCTCGCCGCACAAGTCGTTGCAGTGATCCCGTTGGCCGCACTCTCCGGTGTTCTGATGGCGACCGCCGCCCGCATGGTCTCCCCCACTCTGATCAAGACAATGCTGCGCACCGGTCGATCCGAAGCAGCCGTATTTGTCATCACCGGTGTGATCACCGTCAGCTTTGACCTCATCATCGCCGTCGGCATCGGTATCGCCGCCGCCGCCTTTTTCGCCCTGCGCTCCCTCAGCAAGGCCAGCGGAGTTCACCGCGAAGAACTACCCGGCTCCCCCAAACCCGGCGACGAACGCATCGCCCTCTTCCGCATCGACGGCTCACTGTTCTTTGGTGCCGCAGAACGCCTCATCGACCGCATCAATGACCACGAGGGCATCGAAGTCGTGATCGTGCGCCTCTCGCAACTGCACCTCATCGACGCCACCGGCGCCCACACCCTCACCGAACTCATCACCGCACTCGAAAAACGCGGTGTGACCGTCATCATCAAGGGCATCCGCCCCGAACATGTGGATGTGCTGAAACGCCTCGGAGTGATCAGCTCACTGCGACACCCCAACCACCTGTTCGCCGAACTCGACCCCGCCATCGAACACGCACGCTCGCACATTCGGCGGTCAATGCTCGCAAACGAGGCGGCGAAGGGCTGACGCAGTCGCTGGCTGGCTGGCTCAGCGCCGCCGTCTAGCTCAGCCGAATTCAGCTGAGCGGGGCGTCGCCTTCGTCTTCGCGACCTCAGAAACCCACAGCCCACTGTCTTTGACGATGCGTTCCTGGGTGTCGTAATCGACGCGCACAATGCCAAAGCGCTTGGAGTAGCCGAAGCCCCACTCGAAGTTGTCGAGCAGCGACCACACGAGGTAACCGCGCAGGTCGACGCCGCGTGCCATGGCCCGGTGCCCGGCGGTGAAGTGCCGGTTGAGATAGTCGACCCGATCAGGATCGTGCACCCGACCATCCGTCACCTCGTCATCAAAGGCGGCACCGTTCTCGGTGATCATGAGCGGCAGATCAGGGAAGCGTTCACTGAGATCGACGAGCAATTCTTCGAGACCATCGGGCGCGATGTTCCACCCCATCGTCGTGTATGGACCAGACTGCTCCAAGAACTCAACGTCGCGACTGCCGGGCCACGGTGATCCGCCCATATCTTTGTGGCCGTCGTTGTTGCTGCGCACCGTCAAGCCATCCCACATCTGCACGGTCACGGTGGAGTAGTAGTTGACGCCCAAGAAATCGAGCGGCTGGTGGATGCTCGCCAGATCGCCCGCATGAACGAATGACCAATCGGTCACGTCGCTGGTGTCGGCAATGAGGTCATCGTCGTAGCGACCGAGCAACATCGGGCTCGTGAAGGCACGATTGGCTAACGCATCAATGCGACGCTTCGCCTCGGCATCCTCTCCCCTAATCACGTGGAAATTGAGGGTCGCTGACACCTCAGGAGAATTACTAGAGGCCGCCCGCAGCCGTGGAACCGCCAACCCGTGCGCCAAATTGAGGTGATGCACCGCGGCGAGCGCATCACGACCGTCCATGCGGCCGGGAGCATGGGCACCAGAGCCGTAGCCCAAATAGGCCGAACACCACGGTTCGTTGAGCGTCGTCCAGGTGTGCACGCGATCACCGAGCGCGGTGGCGGCGAGTTCGGCGTATTCGGCAAACCACATCGCGGTGTCACGTTCGGGCCAGCCGCCCTCATCCTCAAGCTCTTGGGGCAGATCCCAGTGATACAGAGTTGCGATGGGGCGGATGCCGCGACTCAACAGGCCATCGACAAGACGCGAGTAGAACGACACACCCTCGGGGTTGATGGGCCCTTGACCGCCGGGCTGAACACGTGGCCACGAAATCGAGAAGCGGTAGGCGTCGAGACCCAGCTCGGCCATGAGGTCAAGGTCGGATTCGAAACGGTAATAGTGGTCGTCGGCCACATCACCGGTGTCACCGTTCCAGGTCTTGCCCGGGGTGTGGCTGAAGGTGTCCCAAATCGATTCGGTGCGACCGCCATCGCGGGCAGCGCCCTCAACTTGATAGGCAGCCGTCGCCGATCCGACAATGAAGTTCGGCGGAAATACCAGGCCGCTATCGCGGTAGTCAGTACTCATGAAGCTAACCTAAGGCCCATTTCTCCGAGTGGGGCTAATGTTTCCTACCGGGCGTCGACTAGGTCTGCGCAGAACGCGGAAGGGTCATCTAACAACGGGGCGAAGGCAAGCTCGCCAGCCCCAATCATTAGCAGGTCGGAGCCCAACTGGGCAGGCACAATCTGTACGGCTTCGAACGAAGCCTCCAGCGCCTGAGCACCTACACGCTCGATCAGGAACTCCGGATCAGCCAAGAAAATGGACGACAAGAAACCACCAAACACAATAACTTCGGGATTGAGCACGTTCACTGCGTTGCGTAGCGACGTGCCGAGCGAAAGCAGTTGGCGACGCACAAGTGCGCTCACAGCAGGATCCGTCGAATCGCGCAGCGCAGCATCCAGAGTTTCGGCATCAACATTGGTGAGCCCCAAAGCATGCAGCAGATCAGCACGGTTCACCTCAGTTTCGAGGCTCCCCTCCTCGCGGGTGCCGTTCTCGGTTGCGCTATTGACGACCCGCACATGGCCAAACTCGCCCGCATACCCCGCACGCCCCACCAGAGGGCGACCGTCGCTGATGATGCCGCCACCGATACCGCTTGCGCCACCGTTGAGATAGATGAGATCAGAAATTCCGCGACCGGCACCATAAATGTGCTCGGCGAATGCACCAACACTGGCATCATTTGCCGTCCACACGGGGTACCCCGTCGCCGCAGCCAAAAGCTGGCTGACAGGTTCATCTCGCCACTCCAAGTGGGGCGCCCAGCGCACCAAACCATCTTCGACGCGAACCAAACCGGGCACCGCAACACCGACGCCAACAACCCGGCCGGCAGTCTCGTACTCACCCTTAAGACTCTCGATAATCACACTCGAGATCTTCACAAACTCGGCCACCGTCGGCGGAGACTCCGTCTCGTACCGCACCCGCTTGAGCAGGGTGCCATCGAGCCCCACAACACCGACAGTAATGGCGTCAACCTCAGGGTTGATCGCAATCGCCACGGTGCGAGCATCCGCATTCACCATCGGTGACGGGCGCCCCACCTGGCGAGTGGGATCAGGGTCGCTCTCGTAGGCCAGGCCCAACTCTGTGAGTTCGGAAACGAGCGCGGCAATGGTCGAGCGATTCAGACCCGTCTGCGACGTCAGCTGCGAACGTAACTGCGCCCCGCGGTGCAGGAGCGTCAACACCCGCGACAGATTGTGGCGCCGTGTGCGATCGCCACGACCAGCGGTGCCACTGGGCGACGGCGCAGAGCTTTGGTTCACGGGCTAATCCACTCGGTTGGCAACAATTATGTGATCTAAGACTAGCGACGTCCGCTGCGACGCTTGCTCATGACATCGAAGGCGACGGCGAGGAGCAAAACTAGACCCTTAATCGTCTGCTGCCAGGCAGCATCCACCGAAAGAATCGACAGCCCCATGTTGAGCACACCCATAATGAGCGCGCCGATGACCGCACCGATGACGGTACCGACGCCGCCGGTCACTGCGGCACCACCAATGAAGACCGCGGCGATCGCATCGAGCTCGAAGTTCTGACCCGCAGACGCCACAGCACCACCGGCACGCGCAGTCGTGACTACGCCAGCCAGACCAGCAAGCACACCCATGTTGACGAACACGAAGAAGTTGATCCACGACGTCTTAACACCACTCATTTGGGCAGCGAACAGGTTGCCACCGATTGCATAAACGTGGCGCCCGAACACGGTCTGATTGAGCACGAAGGTGAAGAGCAGAATGAGCACCGCAAGAATGATCAGGATGATTGGCGTTCCGCGGTAAGCCGAGAGCTGGAAGGTCAACGCGATAATCGCACCGGCAGCAATGAGATTCTTGGCCCAGAACGAAACAGTACCCTCAACGGGCAGTTCGAGGCTGCGTTGTTTTGCTCGACTGCGCAACTGTTGGCCAATGAGCAACGCTGCGGCGAGAGCACCCAGAACGATCGTGAGGATGTCGCGGTCGCCACGCCCCTCACCGATGGTGCCAAACAGCTCAGGCAACCAGCCACCACCGATGGCGTTGAATTCTGCCGGAAGCGCGTTGATCGTTCCTCCGGTCAGGAAAACGAGGGTGAGGCCCCGAAAGAGCAGCATGCCGGCGAGCGTCACGATGAACGCCGGGATTCCGACAAACGCCACCCAGAAACCCTGCCAAGCACCGACTGCGGCGCCCAAAACTAGCGCCACAATTACGGCTCCCCACCAGGGCAATCCCCACTGGGTCATCGAGATCGCAGAAACCGCACCGACCATTGCCACGACGGAACCAACTGAGAGGTCGATGTGGCCGGCGATAATCACAATCACCATTCCGACGGCAAGGATCAGCACGTAGGCGTTTTGCTGGATGAGGTTGTTGATGTTGCCGGGAAGCAACAGCCTGCCATCGGTGAGCACCTGAAAGAGCACGACGATTACGACGAGCGCGGCAAGAATTCCGTACTGGCGCAGGTCGATCTGCATCTTGGGCCGTTTGCGGTCGGGGGTTGTTGTAGTCATCGGGTTAGTCCTTTCCCGCGGTCATCAAGTGCATGAGTCGTTCTTGGTTAGCGTCGGCGCGGTCAACTTCGCCGGTAATGGTTCCTTCAGAAATTGCATAAATGCGGTCACACAGTCCGAGCAGTTCTGGCAGTTCTGACGAGATCACGACCACCGCCTTGCCTTGAGCGGCAAGGGCATTGATGATTCCGTAAATCTCGTACTTGGCCCCCACATCGATGCCACGGGTTGGCTCATCGAGAATCAGGATGTCAGGCCCCGAGAACATCCATTTGCTCAAGACCACCTTTTGCTGGTTGCCGCCAGAGAGGTTTCCCGAAAGCACAGACACGTTCGGAGTCTTGATATTCATTTGGCCGCGATAATCCTCGGCGACCCTGTTTTCGGCAAAGCGGTCAACGATTCCGAACCGCGAAATCTTTGACAGTGCTGCTGCCGAAATGTTCACGGCGATACTGCCGATCAGATTGAGCCCAAAATGCTTGCGATCTTCGGTGGCATAGGCGATGCCGTGGCCGATTGCTTCGCTCACCGTCTTGACCGAAATCTCGGCGCCATTCTTGTAGGCGGTTCCACTGATGTGACTGCCATAGGAGCGACCAAAGATGCTCATCGCCAGCTCGGTGCGCCCAGCACCCATCAACCCAGCGAAGCCAACAATCTCGCCAGCGGCCACAGAGAACGCTGCGTTATCAACAACTTTTCGGGTCGTATCGACGGGATGATGCACCGTCCAGTTTTCGACCCGAAAGAGTTCATCGCCAATCTGCGGTGTGTGGGGCGGAAACATGCTGTCGAGGTCGCGACCGACCATCGCTCGAATAATCCTGGCTTCAGTGGCATCCTCTTCCGACATCGCGAATGTCTCAATTGTCTTGCCATCACGGATGATGGTGACCGTATCGGCGATGTTGCGAATCTCTTTGAGCTTGTGCGAAATGATGATGCACGTGATGCCCTGCCCCTGAAGACTGCGGATGAGGTCGAGCAGGTGCGCGGAGTCTTCGTCGTTGAGGGCCGCGGTCGGTTCATCCAGAATCAGAAGCTTCACCTTCTTAGAGAGGGCTTTAGCGATCTCTACAAGCTGCTGTTTGCCAACGCCCAGCTCGAGCACACGCGTGCTCGCTTGTTCGTCGAGACCGACCCGAGCGAGCAGAAGCGTTGCTTCGCGATTCGTTTTAGCCCAGTCGACGACGCCACGGGTCGCGATCTCGTTACCCAAGAAAATATTCTCGGCAATCGAGAGATACGGACTGAGCGCAAGTTCTTGGTGAATGATGACGATGCCGTCGTGCTCAGAGTCGTTGATCGACCGGTATGCAGTCTCATGATTTTCGAAAGTGATGCTGCCGCCGTAGCTACCCGCAGGATAGACGCCGCTGAGCACCTTCATGAGAGTTGATTTGCCGGCGCCGTTTTCACCGCAGATAGCGTGCACTTGGCCGCGCTCCACTTCGAGGCTCACGCCATCGAGTGCGCGAACGCCGCCGCTAAAGTCTTTTGTGATCTGGTTCATGCTGAGGATCGCAGTCATGATGAGCTCCGCTCGCAGTGACTTTCGGGGGACGGCAGCTGCCGTCCCCCGAACGTCGAATGGTAATGCTTCTAACGAAATGCGGGTTAGAGCCCTACGTCTGATGCCTTGATGAAGCCGGAATCAATAAGCTTTGTCTGCACGTCATCCTTCACGACGACCTCGGGCGCGATGAGGAACGCGGGAACGACCTTTTCACCGTTGTCGTACGTTTCGGTGTCGTTGATCTCGGGCTCGTCGCCATTCATGACCGCCTCGACGAAGCCGAAGACGACGTTGCCGAGCTCGCGGGTGTCCTTCCAGACGGTCATCGACTGTTCGCCAGCGAGGATGTTGACGACGCTAGCCTTGTCGGCATCCTGGCCGGTCAAGAGAGGCCAGTCCGTTCCCGCGGTGTAACCAGCGCTGCGAAGCGACGCGGCAATACCCTGAGCGAGGCTGTCGTTGGGAGAAAGAACTACGTCGATCTTCTCGCCACCGGTGTAGAACGATCCCAGACGGTTGTCGAGCTCGGACTGAGCCGAGTCAGACTTCCAGCCGAGGATTCCGATGCTTGCCCAGTCATCGTTGCTGGCGGGTGCCTTGCCCGAGGGAACAACCAACTGGCCGTTCTCTACGTAGGGAAGCAAGATATCCCACGCGCCAGAGAAGAAGAACTTGGCGTTGTTGTCGTCGGGGCTACCGGCGAAAGGCTCGAGGTTGAACGGGCCTGCGCCATCAGCGAGTCCGAGCTGTTCTTCAATGAACTCACCCTGAAGCTGGCCAACCTTGTAGTTGTCGAACGTCGCGTAGTAGTCGACATCCGGAGTGCCATTGATCAGACGGTCGTAAGCAATGACTGTGATGTCCTGTGCTGCTGCATCGGCGAGCACCGGTGCAAGAAGCTCTCCGTCGATTGCGGCGATGACGATAACGTCAACGCCCGAAGCAATCTGGTTCTGAATCTGGCTGATCTGAGTGTCGGCCTTGTCATCCGCGTACTGAAGGTCGGCCGAGTAGCCGGCGTCTTCGAGCTGAGCCTTGAGTCCTTCGCCGTCGTTGATCCAGCGTTCGAGGCTTCGAGTGGGCATCGAAATTCCGACGCTGCCGAGGCTGTCGCCGCCGCTGCCTGATTCACCGCTGCTGCAGGCGGCGAGCCCGAGGGTCATCACAGTCGCTGCTGCGACTGCAATTATTTTCTTCATTGACATCGTGTTGTCCCTTTCGAGTGTGATTGCCGGACAAAAGCCGGAAGCACTGCGCGTGTTGCCGGCAGAGGGGCAGAAGCGTGATCCTCGCGAAAGGGAATGTAGCACTCGCGTCGGTTGCCCGACGAGTGCGTGCGTTACTCCGTTGTATCGCGAGGGATGCGCTCGGCACCCCTTTTGTTGACATTGAGAACATATATGGGTTTACCGCGTGAACACAACAGCATTCCCCGAAAATTGCATAACGATTGCCTGAAAATGACGGTTTAGACCGCTACTGCTGTGAAAAATCGTGCATTGACGTGAACGGTAGAGCCGAGTAAGTTGTTCACAATAACTTATTGCCTAAGCTGTCAACGGAGAGTCACCATGTCTACACAACCCACCCCAGCCGACAAGTTCTCATTCGGCCTCTGGACGATTGGCTACAACGGTGCAGATCCATTCGGCGGGCCGACGCGGGCACCCCTCGACACCGTGCGCGCAGTTGAGAAGCTTGCAGAGCTGGGCGCCTATGGCCTCACCTTCCACGACGACGACCTGTTCGCCTTCGGCTCCACGGATGCTGAACGCCAGAAGCAGATCGACCGCCTCAAGCAAGCCCTCAGCGACACCGGGCTCATCGTCCCCATGGTCACTACCAACCTCTTCAGCGCCCCCGTCTTCAAGGACGGCGGCTTCACCTCCAACGACCGCGGCGTGCGTCGCTTCGCGATGCGCAAAGCAATGCGTCAGCTCGAACTCGGCGTCGAACTCGGTGCCAAAACCTTCGTCATGTGGGGCGGCCGCGAGGGAGCAGAATACGATTCCGCAAAGAACGTACGGGCAGCACTCGAGCGCTACCGCGAAGCCCTCAACCTGTTCGGTGACTTCGTCACAGAAAAGGGCTACGACATCCGTTTCGCTATTGAGCCGAAACCCAACGAGCCCCGTGGCGACATCTTGCTGCCAACCGTCGGTCACGCCATGGCGTTCATCGAAACTCTCGAACGCCCCGAACTGTTCGGCGTGAACCCCGAGGTCGGTCACGAACAGATGGCCGGGCTCAACTTCACCTCCGGCATTGCCCAGGCGCTCTACCAAGACAAGCTCTTTCACATCGACCTCAATGGCCAGCGAGGAATCAAGTACGACCAAGACCTCGTCTTTGGTCACGGCGACCTGCACAACGCCTTCTCGCTCGTCGACCTGCTCGAAAACGGCGGCCCCGACGGCGGCCAAAGCTACACGGGCCCCCGTCACTTCGACTACAAGCCCAGCCGCACCGAAGACGAAACCGGAGTGTGGGATTCCGCTGCTGCCAACATGCGCACCTACCTGCTGCTCAAGGAACGGGCCGCTGCGTTCCGCGCCGACCCCGATGTGCAGGAAGCTCTGACCGCTGCGCGCGTCTTCGAACTCTCCGACAACACCCTCGGCGACAATGAGAGCTATGACGACCTACTGGCAGACCGCGCGTCCTATGAAGACTTCGATCACGATGCCTACTTCAATGGCAAGGGCTTCGGCTTCGTGCGCTTGCAGCAGCTTGCGACTGAGCACCTCATGGGCGCCCGCTAAATGACGCTCGTCGCGGGGATCGACTCGTCAACGCAGTCCTGCAAAGTTCTCATTGTGGATGCCTCGACCGGGGCGCTCGTGCGCTCCGGTCGCGCCGCCCACCCCGCCGGCACCGAGGTGGACCCCGAAGCCTGGTGGTCCGCTCTTACCGCGGCGATTGCAGACGCTGGCGGCCTCGACGACGTTTCCGCGATTTCGGTCGGAGGGCAGCAGCACGGCATGGTCGTGTTGGATGCCGCCGGCCGCGTCATCCGCCCCGCCCTACTCTGGAATGACACCCGCTCTGCAGCCGCAGCCGACGCCCTCACCGCGGAGTTCCCCGACCTTGCCGAGCGCACAGGGTCAACGCCGGTCGCCTCATTCACCTCAACGAAGCTGCGCTGGCTGCGGGACAACGAGTCAGAGAATGCCGCCCGCGTTGCCGCAGTCTGTTTGCCGCATGACTGGCTGACGTGGCGCTTGCGCGGCTTTGGCCCGGAAAACCCTCAACTGTCAGAGCTCACGACCGATCGCTCTGATGCCAGCGGAACCGGCTATTTCAACTCGGCGACCAACGAGTATGACGACGAAGTTTTTGCTGCCGCCCTTGGCCGCAGCTCGGTCACCGACGGAGTGGTGCTGCCTCGCATCATTGCTCCTGGTGAGCCTGCTGGCACGGTTGCTGGCACCACCACGGCGGTTGCTTGTGGCGCAGGCGATAACGCAGGAGCCGCACTCGGTCTCGGCGCTCGCACCGGCGACGTCATCGTCTCGATCGGCACTAGCGGAACCGTCTTCGCCGTAGCCGAAACCCAAATGCCCGATCCCACGGGCGCTGTCGCCGGGTTTGCGGATGCCAGCGGCAACTTCCTGCCTCTGGTCGCAACCCTCAACGCGGCACGGGTGCTCGACAGCACCGCAGCGCTACTTGGGGTAGCGCACGATGAACTCGGCACGCTCGCTCTCCAAGCAGAACCGGGCGCAGGCGGTCTCGTACTGCAGCCCTATTTCGAGGGCGAACGCACCCCCAACCTTCCGGATGCCACCGCCACCCTGTTCGGAATGACTCTTGCCTCCACGACGCGCCCGTCACTGGCGCGCGCCGCGATCGAGGGCCTGCTGTGCGGACTCGCTGACGGTCTCGACGCTCTTCGCGGGCAGGGAGTCTCAGCCACGCGCATCCTGCTCATCGGTGGTGCTGCGCAGAACCCCGCCGTATCCACGATTGCCTCGCAGGTGTTCAACATTCCCGTGGTTGTACCCGAACCGGGCGAATACGTGACCCTCGGTGCCGCAGCCCAAGCAGCGTGGGTGCTGGCCGGGGCGCGCCCCGACTGGAGCATTGCGGTGACGGCTGAACCGGCATCCGACTTTCAGCCGATCATTCGGCAGCAGTATGCGCGCTACTCCGTAGTGGCTTCGTGAGCGCTGAGCAGCTGACGCAATAGCGCTTCTAATTCGCCGCGTTGCGCACTGCCCAGTGAGGAGAGCAGCTTCTCCTCGTTGTCGACATGATCACGCAGCGCGCGATTGACGACCGCGGTGCCTGCTTCGGTGAGTGCAATGCGCACGGTTCGACGGTTATCGGGGTCGACGTCGCGCGAGATGAGTTTCTTGACGACCAGTCGGTCGAGCCTGTTGGTGATGGCCCCCGAGGTGACCATCGAGCTGTTGGCCAGGGCGCCGGCGGTGAGTCCGCGAGCGCCGGCATCTGAACGCAGCAGGGTAGCGAGGATGTCGAACTCCCCTGCCTGCAGATCATGCGATTCGAATACGCCGAGCTGGGCTCGCTCGAGCAGCCGGGTCACCCGTGAGAGTCGCCCGAGGATTCCCATCGCGGAGACGTCGAGCTCGGGGCGCACGTGTGCCCACTGGTTCACGATGCGATCAACACTGTCAGCCATGAAACCTCTCAACGTTCAACTGTTTGACGCTTACCTTACAATACCCTAGATTGCTTAACGTTAAACTGTTTAGCATTGAACATTGCGAAGTGAGGGAACATGAAACAGCTCCGCGACACCCTGCTCACCGGGCGGGCGCCCCTGGCATGGGGAACCACCTACATCGTGACCACCGAACTACTGCCAGACGGGCATCCACTATTCGCGTCTCTTATTCGAGCACTACCCGCCGGTCTCATCGCTCTTGCCATTGCCCGACAGCTGCCCACCGGTGAATGGTGGTGGAAATCAATGGTGCTCGGCGTGCTCAACATCGGCGCATTCTTCCCCCTGCTCTTCGTTGCCGCCTACCAGTTGCCCGGCGGCATCGCCGCGACCCTCGGTGCCGCGCAACCACTCATCGTTGCCGTGCTCGTAGTGGTGATCCTGCGACAACCACTCTCGTGGCCATTGCTGGGTTGGGGACTCGTCGGGATGCTCGGGGTGGCGCTCATCGTGCTCCGCTCCACCGCGCAGCTCGACACGGTCGGGCTCATCGCGGGCCTCGCCGGAACCGCGTCGATGGCTATCGGCGTGGTTCTGGCAAAACGGTGGGGCAAACCGCCCCAGGTTTCCGCGATCGGATATGCGGGCTGGCTCCTCACCGCCGGAGGCCTATTCTTGCTGCCCATCACCCTCCTCGCCGAAGGCGTTCCCGCCACAATCGACGGTCCGGCATTCTTCGGTTATGCGTGGCTCGGAATCGTCGGCGGAATCGTCGCCTACGCGCTCTGGTTTCGCGGCATCCGAATACTCCCAATTGGCTCAGTCGCAGTTTTGGGACTGCTCTCGCCACTGGCTGCAGCCGCACTCGGCGCTCTCGTTCTCGGGCAGACATTCGGGGCAGTGCAGTCTGTCGGTTTCATACTCGCAATGGCCGCAATCGTTGGGGGTCAAACCACTTCGGCACGCACGAAATAAAGGAACTCGCTGCAAACGCGGGCCGCCTGCCTGAGCAGACGACCCTCGTCGTAACGAACTAACTAGCCCGTATGGGCTGAATTGCTCTAGCTGTGAACCGCTGCGAGTGTGCGGCGGTCGTCGAGCAACTGTGGCCAGAGCTTGCGGCGGTCACGCACAACGAAGCCACGGGCGATGAAACGGTCTTTGCCGTCAAAGCGAGGCGTATACATTGAACGGCCGTGCATGGCGCGCAGGTTGTCGAGCATGAGCAGGTCGCCCGGCTGCAGCACGTGTGCGTCGCGGTGCTCGATGTAGGTTTCAACAACCTTGCCGAGCAGTCGCTGAGCTTCTGCGGTGATGCCGTGCATGAGGTCCTGATCGACCAGAATGTATGGGTCGTCTTCTGGTCCGGTCAGGATCGGGAATGGGCCGCGTACGTCATCCGGGCGCGGAATGTACGGCTGGAACGACTCGTCGATCGTGGTTGCCCACAGCGGCTGGCGCAGCTTCGCCACGTCTTCAGCAGACATGTGCTGCACGAGCTTCCGGCCCGAGAACGCATACGTCTTGGCGTTCTCATCGCCGCGGAGCGCACCGAGGATGACGTAGTCAGGCTTGAAGACAGAGAAGCATTGCTCAGTGTGAGCTTCAAGCTCAACCTTCGAGCCCTGCGACTGCTGGGTTACCGCAAGCTTCGGGTTGGGAACCATGTCCTGAATGAGGTGGCCGTTGCCCTCAGCCTCGTAAGCAACCATGCTTCCGAGAAGGTGCGACAGCATTCCCATTTCCTTAGCGAAAGTGGTGCCAGCGCCGAGACCGCTCTTGTTGTCGAGCGGGGTATCCTTGAGGTCTTCATCGACGTACAGTCCACGCACAACCATGATGCCGGCTTCAGAGCCAACCTCAGCAAAATTCAGAACAGCTGCACGGACCTCTTCAGGCAAGCTGAACGCTGCCGCGAGCGCCTGGCGACCAAAGTCATCAGGGCTCTCATTAGGGTTCGCAGTAATGCGCTCTGCAGCGGTACGGATCGCTTCGGCGTTAGCCGAGTCGAGAGTGAAAAGGCTCGATTGGAGCTCGTGAACGGTAATGTCGCTCTCCTTGCTTCGTGCGGCGCGCAAGCTGTGGCTCATATGGCTCTTGTCAGGCGCGATCGCGGACATCGTCTCCATGGGGAAGACACTTCTCAAATTACACCCTCCGACCACAAAAACACGAGGATGGCGGGGCCAAACAGGGCTGCCCACAGCAAAGATCAAGCAATCGCATAGGCGAAACCACAACGGCCCCAGCCGCGATAAGATTGTGCCGCCAGCGGGAGTGGTGAAATTGGTATACACGCAGGATTTAGGTTCCTGTGCTTTCGAGCGTGCGGGTTCAAGTCCCGCCTTCCGCACAGATTCAACTGCGGTTTCGGGGTGATCCCCACAGCGGCAAACCGGCAACTCGCGATACTCTTCTCTAGTTCATTGCTAACGTCGCCGACTACGCGCACCTAGCCGACGATTCTGGAGACCCCCTTGGTAGGCACCGCCCTTATTCCATGGCTTGACCCGAACAACCTCATTGAGGGATTCGGGGCCTTTGCCTTGCTCGGCGTTGCGTTCATCGTCTTTGCCGAGACCGGCCTACTCGTCGGCTTCCTCTTGCCCGGCGACACTCTGCTCGTCATCGCCGGCATCCTCACCTTCACCGGCGTGATCGGATATGACATCTGGTGGGTCTGTCTCGCCATCAGCGTTGCCGCATTCCTCGGCGGCGAAGTCGGGTACCTGATTGGGAACAAAGTGGGCCCCCGCGTATTTGAACGAAAAGAAACCGGGCTGTTCAGCGTTGAAAACGTGAAACGCACCAACGCGTTCTTCAGCCGCTTCGGCGGCCTCGCAGTAATTCTTGCCCGTTTCGTTCCCGTGGTGCGCACCTTCGCACCAGTAGCTGCCGGCGTCGGCCACATGGACTACCGCAAGTACTCCCTCTACAACGCCATCGGCGCCCTCATCTGGGGTTCCG
Organism: Rhodoglobus galactosidasius; assembly: GCF_054957775.1. Lineage (NCBI taxonomy): Bacteria > Bacillati > Actinomycetota > Actinomycetes > Micrococcales > Microbacteriaceae > Rhodoglobus > Rhodoglobus galactosidasius. Next base: position 36,028 of record NZ_JBQIAV010000016.1, read on the forward strand.
GCCTCACCTACGCAGGATTCCTGCTCGGCTACATTCCGCCGCTGCGCGACTTCATCGTTGACTACATCGACCTCATCTTGCTGGCAGCCGTCACAATCTCAGTACTGCCCACCGCATACCACTATTTCCGCTCGTCATACAAAGCGAAGAAGGCACGCGAAGCTGGTCGTGCTGCTGCGCTCGATGACGACGAAGCAGAAAAGCTTTCCCTACACCCGAAAGACTTCGACCAGAACCTCGACGACTAGCTCGTCACGGCCCAAGCACCGCCACAGCCACAGCCACAATCGCGCTGCGCGCGTGACGAAGCGGGTGGCTACTGAGCCAAACGCTTGCGGAGGGCTTCCACCGCTTGCTGAGCGCTGCGACGAACTTCAATGTCTTCGTCTTTGACGAGCGCTGACATTGCCTCAACGTCATCAGCGGTTCCTACAGTGCCCAAGGCACGAGCCGCTGAGGCGCGAACGCGGGGGGTTTCGTCCGCGAGGAGCGCCACAAGCTGTTCGCGAGCGTCGAGTCGACGAGTAGCAACGACACGCGTTGCCATCTCTCGCACACGCCACGCTTGGTTGTTGAGGGCAGCGCGTACGGCATCCGCAGCGCTGTCATCCCAGGCGTGCAGCAGTGCGCGGGTTCCCCAGAGTTCGGGCCAGTACAGCACAGGAGCTCCGTCGAGGATGCCCTGAGCGTGCTCGCCTCCGACGATCAGTAGGAACTCTTTGCCCTCGTTATTGCCCTGAATCAGCGAGACGGCACGCTCGACGATGACGGCTTCGCCATGTCGTTCGCTGGCTGCCGCGATGCGGGCTGCGATGGGGAGTGCAAGATCTACTGCGTGGGGATCATCATGTTGAGACACGCCTCAACCCTACGTTGTTGTGCCCGATACCGAGACCGCGCCGCAAATGCTGGCCTCTGATCAGTTGACTGCTAGCTGTCGCCGAGCAGTTGAGCGCGCACGATCGGCATGATCGCGGCGAATGCCTGGGCACGGTGACTGAGCGCATCCTTCTGGTCCGAGGTGAGATCGGCAGATGTTCCCCGCTGCCCAGTAGGACAGAAAATAGGGTCGTAGCCGAAGCCCTCGGAGCCGCTGCGCTCCGTCGCGACCGTGCCGGGCCACAGTGCGAGCTCAACGAACTCGCCCGCATCGGCTACTGTCTCGTCGGTGCCACCCTCGCTACCCGCTGAACCGTCTGCACCAGCACCAACCGGCACCACGAACGCCGCCGCACACGCAAACTGTGCAGCACGGTCATCCACACCCTCAAGGTTTGTGAGCAGCAATTCGAGGTTGTCGCTGTCATTGCGCGTGCCCGCATACCGGGCAGAATGGATGCCGGGGGCACCGCCAAGCGCATCCACACAAATTCCGGAATCGTCGGCAAGCGCCGGCAACCCCGTGTGGGCGGATGCCGCCCGCGCCTTGATCAGCGCGTTCGCCTCAAAAGTGTCGCCGTCCTCTACCGGCTCGGGTCCGTCGTAGGCGACGAGCTCTAGGCCGTCGAGGGCTGGGCCCAAGATGCGGCGCAGCTCAAGAACTTTGTGCGCGTTGTGGGTGGCGAGTACGACCTGCATTAGTTCGAGTCGGCCTCTGCTGCGGATCCTGCGGCGCCTTCAGCGAGCGAAGCGACCTGCATTGCGGTGAGCTCGACTGCTCCACCGAGGGCGAGGTCGAGCAGGGAGTCGAGTTCGCGGCGGTCGAATGGCGCGCCTTCGGCGGTTCCCTGCACTTCTACGAAAAGTCCACGGCCGGTGACGACAACATTCATGTCGGTTTCGGCACGCACATCTTCGACGTACGCGAGGTCGAGCATGGGCTCACCGTCGATGATTCCGACGCTTACTGCGGCGAGCGAATCGAAAAGGGCCTTCGAGTTCTTACCGATGAACTTCTTTTCGCGACCCCACTCAATGGCATCCGCGAGCGCAACATAGGCGCCGGTGATGGCTGCGGTGCGGGTCCCGCCATCTGCCTGCAGTACGTCACAGTCGATCACGATCGTGTTCTCGCCGAGTGCCTTCATGTCGACAACAGCGCGCAGGCTGCGACCGATTAGACGCGAAATCTCGTGGGTGCGACCGCCGACCTTGCCCTTGACAGCTTCGCGGTCCATGCGACTATTCGTGCTGCGGGGAAGCATCGAATACTCGGCGGTGACCCAGCCTTTGCCCTTGCCTGCCATCCAGCGCGGAACGCCATTGGTGAACGACGCAGTGCACAGCACCTTGGTTTTGCCAAAGGAGATGAGGGCTGACCCTTCCGCCTGGTCGCTCCAACCGCGCTCGATCGTGACCTTGCGCAGTTCGTTGTTCTCGCGACCATCGTGACGTGTCATGTGTCTTCTCTCTATCGGTGAATTCTGGCTAGTGCCATATCTAGTTAGTGGGGAAATTGGGCTAGGGGAAAGTCTGACTAGTTGGGCAGCGTCGGCAAGCTAATGACGCCAGTATCAAAGGTTTCGACGCGCACAATGTTTGGCCCCATGAACCGGGATGCCAAACGGGTGAAGCCTGTCTTATCTGGCCCTGTGGCTTCAAAGGTGTGTTCGGCCGGTTCGGTCGATTCACGCAGAAGGTTGTGCGCTACGAGCGTGCTGTAGACGTCATAGGCGGTCGCTTCAGCGCTCGAGACGAGGGTTACGTCGCGGCCCATCACATACTGAATTGCCGCAGAAATGTGCGGGTAGTGGGTGCAGCCGAGCACGAGGGTGTCGATCTCAGCAGCTTTCAGCGGCGCCAAATATTCTTCCGCAACCGCAAGAACTTCGGGTCCGGTCGTGATGCCTGCCTCCACAAATTCGACGAATCGTGGGCAGGCTTGCGTAAACAATTCGATGTCGGATGCCGCGGCAAAGGCATCCTCATAGGCACGTGACTTGATCGTGCCCTCGGTGCCGATCACTCCGACGCGACGATTGCGGGTCTGACTTACTGCCGCCCTCGTGGCGGGCTGGATCACTTCAACAACCTCGATGCCGTACGCCTCGGTGTAGCGTTCCCGCGCATCCCGCAGCATCGCCGCAGAAGCAGTGTTGCAGGCAATGACGAGCAACTTGACGCCATCGTCGACGAGACGATCCATCACTTCGAGGGCGTAGCGTCGAACATCCGCAATCGGCTTGGGTCCGTATGGCGAATGCAGAGTGTCGCCAACATAAACAATCGACTCGTGCGGCAATTGGTCGATGATGGCTCGGGCTACGGTGAGGCCGCCAACTCCGGAGTCGAAAACGCCAATGGGTGCATCAGTCACGTCCTCAATCGTAGCGGTCGATGTGCACGGTGACCCTGACAGCCCGGGTTCTAGTTCGAGGTGCAACACGGTGTGGTTTCCTTCGATGATAGTTCTTGGAAGATTTCAGCGGGGGTTGCCCAGCCGAGGATTTTGCGGGGGCGGTTGTTGATCTCGGTGATGAACTCGT
>NZ_JBQIAV010000017.1:0-9111 GCF_054957775.1 Rhodoglobus galactosidasius
TGTCCCCGCACGCGCCCACTCTGCCCATCGAGCCGAGCAGCCCATGACGCTTCAAAGCCCTCCGGAATTTCCTGGAACCAAATTGCGTGCCACGATCGCTGTTAAGCCGAATTCGGCTTAACAGCGATAGAGGGTCTCAGTTTCGAAGTCGGAAGTTTCTCCGTTCTCTGGCCCGTCACCGCATCGTGGGATCGATGGGCAGAGTCGCCTCTTGCGGGGACAACGCCGCGATGGAATCGTTCTTCAGTCTGCTGCAGAAGAACGTTCTCAACCGCCGCACTTGGGCAACCCAAGAGGACTTGCGAATCGCGATCGTGACGTGGATCGAGCGGACCTACCACCGGTGCCGCCGGCAGGCCAGACTGGGCCGGTTGACCCCGATCGAGTTCGAGGTCATCATGAACACGTCAGCCGCAATCGCTGCGTGACTAGAAACTGTCACCTAATCATGCAGCAGACCCGAACTAATACGCTTGAGGGTTGCAGCTTCGCGCGCAGGCACCGATTCGCCAACACTGTTTCCGGTGGAGTGAACGCAAAGAAGCTATGAGTTTGTTGGTTCGAGATCGGGTGCGGGAGTTTTTCTCTGACTAGGCGTCATCCGGCGCGGAGTTGGCGACGATCTCGGGGGAGGGCATGGGCCGCTCTAACAGGGCAGTTTCGGAGTAGCTCGCCGCAAGCCGGCGCAGCCCCTCGTCGAGACTCACCGCAGGAGACCAATCGAGGGCCCCACGAATGTTGCGTTGATCGAACCAATGCGCGGTCGAAAGTTGCTCGGCAAGGAAGCACGTCATGGGCGGCTCATCCAGCCCGGGTCGCACGGCCCACACCCGCTCGACTGCGGCGCCCGCAGTGCGCCCGAGAGCGGCCGGGACGCTCCAGCGCGGAGGCCGCACACCAGCAGCCAGGCAGATGGCGGCGAGCATGTCGCCGACAGGGCGCGGTTCACCATTGGTGAGAACGTAGGCAGTGCCGTGGGCGGTGTCGGCGTGGTGCAGTGCTGCGACGATTCCGGATGCGGCGTTGTCGACGTACGTCGTGTCGATGAGTGCGGTGCCACCGTTGAGCAGGGGGAGACGTCCGCTCCGAGCGCGGTCGATAATTCGGCCAGGTTCATGGGCAGGTGCGCGGGAGCGAGTGGGTTCGCAGCGGTGCCAGTGCGATAGGAAGAGCGGTTGGGTTGTGCCGGTTCGGCGGACTCAACGTGCGGACATTCGTAGAGTCGGCGAAGCACCTCGGTAGGTACGGGGAATGATTGCGTGAGCAATGATTCGCGCATTCCCCGCGCCATTGACCGAGGTTAGTCCTTGCGCTTGTTGGCGGCCTTATCTTTCTTGTCAGCCCGCTTCTCTTTGAGAGACTTGCTGGCTACAGTCTTGGCTGTGGCTTTCTTCGGTGATTTATCGGCCATGACGTTATCCTCCTGTGAACCGAGTGGCTCGTTCCCTGAGAGTACCCCGCCAGCGGTGTCTGGTGATGTGTGCGCCCCGTGATTCAGGCCGGATGCCGCTCACGCTCGATGCGGGCGAGTCGCACCCGGGCAGCATCTTCGCTCGAGGATGACGTGCCAAGAAGTCGTCCGACAGTACGCAGCACGACGCCCGTCGCCCAGATCACGGGCAGGGGTGATCGACGAAGGCCGAGCAGCGCACGGTGTTCTTCGGGCAACGACGCGACAGCTCCCGCGAACAGCACCCTGTACGCGGGCATCATCGAGCGACGAAGTGGAGGATTCCGAATGAATCGCACAGCTTCGAGAACGCGATCGTCGCTCTTAAGTACCGGTCGGAATCCATCGATCTGCGCTTTCAACTCAGCGCCGGATCGCGGCGGTTGTTGCACCCCCACGAGTTCGCCGGCCGCCGCCCACTCACTTACGTACTGGTCGACCCCGCCCGGGATAGGTCGCCCCCACAGTTCGTGGCAGCCGAGGAAAGCGTCAGTGAAAACGCCGTGCACCCAGGAAAGTAGCTCTTGGTCGCCTGCGGCGTAAGAGCGCTCGACGCCCTGCACATCTGTGTAGGTTCCCGCGACCCTGGCGTGGTATTTGCCGACGCGGGATGACTCGAGCCTCGCCTGCTCGGTGCCGGCGAACGTAACCGTGATGAGCCACTGGATGGTGCCAGAGAGTCGCCCAAGCGGATCTTCCTTATACCTCGACCAGTCGTGAACGCCCGCCATCGCTCCGGGATGCAGCGTCTGCATGAGCAGTGCCCTGATTCCGGCAACGAGCGTTGCCATGCCACCGTGCACCACCCAGGAGGCAGACTCAGGGCCAAAGAATCCGGCGTCGTCACCCTGTTCGATACGACTGACCCACCCCGGGCGCCCAGAACTTTCGCCGGAGAATGTCGTCAGAAGGTGCGATCGCCAGGAGTCTGAAATTCTTCCCATATTCCGACGATAAACCGGATTGCTGGGAGGTTAGCCGAGCTCGTCAGGTAACAGGCCCGGCGGCTTCACCGTAGCTCGCCCCGAGTCGGCGTAGCCCTTCGTCAATACTCACGGCGGGCGACCAGTCCAACGCCTCGCGGATGTCGCGTTGATCGAACCAGTGTGCGGTGGAGAGCTGTTCGGCAAGAAAGCGCGTCATGGGCGGCTCATCTGCGCCGGGTCGCACAGCCCATACCCGCTCGACTGCCGCGCCGGCAGTGCGCCCGAGTGTGGCAGGGATGCTCCATCGCGGAGGCCGCACACCAGCAGCGAGGCAGATGGCCGCCAGCATGTCGCCGACGGGGCGCGGTTCACCATTTGTTAGTACGTAGGCCTTGCCGTGCGCGACGTCGGCGCGGTGCAGTGCTGCGACGATTCCGGATGCTGCGTTGTCGACGTAGGTCGTATCGATGAGTGCGGTGCCACCATTGAGCAGGGGCAGACGTCCACCGCGAGCTCGGTCGACGATTCGGCCGACGAGCTGAGTGTCACCCGGACCCCAAACGAGGTGTGGGCGGATGGCGATGACGCGCATCGCGGCGGAATCGCGGGCGAGCGCAAGCAACTCTGCCTGCGCTTTGGTGCGTGCATAGTCGCCGCGGGCACTTTCGGGCGATGCAGGTTCGGCGCCGACACCGGCCAGTGCGGAGCCTGCGTGCGCGACCGACGGTGATGACACCTGAACAAACCGGGATACCCCGGCGGTCTCGGCGGCGGAGAGCACTGTGCGTGTGCCCTCGACGTTGACGGTGTGGAACTCGCGCGCGTCGCCGGCGAGCGACACTTTTGCGGCGAGGTGGATGACGCCCTCCGCGCCATCGACCGCGCGGGCGACGTGCTCGGGGTCGGTGATCGAGCCGAGGATGTCGGTGACGCTGTTCACCCCCGACAGTCGTCGCTGCAGTGTGCGCACCTCATGCCCGGCGGCGACAAGCTCGGCGGCGACAGCGCGACCGAGAAATCCGGATGCTCCGGTGACGAGCACGATCATGGTGCGGTCGGCTTTCCGCCGGCGAGGAGACGCTCGGCCCATTCGGATAGCCGTGATCGGTCGATCTTGGAGTTGTGGCGGATGTCGGTTGGAAGCTCGGGAACAGTGAGCACGGCCACCAGCGGGAGCGCTGTGCTCGCGCGCACGGCCGACGTCAACTCCGGACTGGCAAGCCCAGGTTTGCGGGTCGGCGGGATAGTTTCCACAACCGCGACGGCTTGCCGCAGCCGGTGCGGGCCAACGCCGACGACGGCGGCACGGCGCACGGCCGAGACTCCCTCGACATCCTGCTCCGCACCGACGGGAGCGATCGGACCTGTCGCGCTCACAATGATGTGGGGCAGCCGGCCTTCGACCCATAGGCGGCCGAGTTCGTCGAGGTGGCCGACATCGCCGGTGCGATGCCAGCGCGCTTGGGGCCCAGCCGCAGCATCCGTCGCGTCACTCGCATCTGCGGCATCCGTGTCGATTTCGGTCTCACGAACAGCGGCGCGATCGGTCAGCCACAACCGGTCGTAGTGGTCTTTCAGGTGCGGCGCCGAGACGACGATCTCCCCGAGAATGCCGGGCTCCGAACTTGGTGCGCCGGTCGCTGCACCCTCCTCATCGAGCGCGCTGATGCGCACGAGGTTTGCGCCGATCGGCATCCCCACGCAGACGCCAGTGTTGGCGCTACCGGCGGCGGAGCGGATCCCGTCGAGTGTGATGTCCGTCACGAGGAGGCATTCGGTCATGCCGTAGGGCGAGTGTGGGGTTGCGTTCGGCATGATCGTGCCGGCGGAGGCGAGCAGTTCGGCTCCGATGGGGGCACCGGTGGAGAGGAAGGTGCGCACGCGTTCGAGTTCGCTGCGGTCCTGGGGCGTGAGGTCTCCCGCGGTTGCGACGACGTTGAGAATCGCGGCGGGGGAGAGGAACACCATGCTGGCGCCGGATGCCTGCACTGCGGCCGCGACAGCGTGGGCAGTGAGAGTGCGGGGAGAGGAAACATCCATCTCGGGTGTCACTGACCGCGTGCCGAGGGCTGGACCCAGCAGGGCGAACGGTGCGAACCCTGTCACGAGCCCGGTGTCGGCGGTTACCTCGAAGTGGCTCGCGAGCACGTCGCGGAGAGCGGAGAGTTGACCGTGGCGGTACACGACGCCCTTGGCCGGCCCGGTCGATCCCGAGGTGAAGAGGATCGCAGCTTCATCCTCGGACCGTGGCGGGGCCGGGATGGGCGTGTCAGCGCCGATCGCGATGATGTCGCTGAGGCTGTAGGAGACGCCGAGAGTCGCGGCTGAGATCTTCGGTAGTCGTGCGGTGGAGATGCGCACTCCCGGCCAGCCAAGCGTACGCGCGGCGACGAGGCCGGGCGCCTCGCCGATGACGAAGTCCGGCCACGACCCGCGCACCGCACGGGTGAGTCCTTTGACTCCCAAACCTGCATCTGCGACGACCACGACAGCGCCGATCCGCAGGCAGGCGTAGACCACGGCCGTCAGGGTCGGACCCGGCGGGATGAGCAAGGAGACCCGCTGACCTTTTCGTACGCCAATTTGGGAGAGGCCGGCGGCGATCTGGCTCACTCGGTCAGCTAGTTGTCGCCAGCTCACCTGTTGGGGGCCGCTTCGTCCTCGCGTCGACATATCGATGACGGCGGTTGCGGTGTCGTTGCGGCGTTCGTCGAGGTTGTGCCAGAGCGGCACGAAATTAGAATCGTCCAAGTCTGGGGAAACTGGTGCGACCGTTTGACGGGGCGAGGGGGAGGTCGAGCCAGGATTCGCGAGACTTTCGGCATTGTCACTGAGCCAGGTCAGCATCGAGTCGGCATAGGGGGCGTCCTCGGCAACGAGATGGCCTGCGCCCTCGAACCGGTGCACATTGGCGTGGGGGAGGCGCTCGATGAGGTCGTCGAGGTAGTAGTCGCTGAAGATCGGATCGCGCGGACCCCACAGCATGAGCGCCGGAAGGTCGAGCTCGGCCACGCCTGAGGCGATGCGTTCGAGTTCGCTGAAGCTTTCGTGGTTTGCGTCGACGGGGATGTCGGCAACGAAGCCGCCGATTCCTTGGCGACGGGACGTCGTGCGGTAGGGCGCGCGGTACGCATCCTTAACTGCCGCGTCAAGCGGAGCAGAGGTGAGTGCAAGTGTTGTCTCTAAGAACGCGGTGGTGCGGACGGTGGATGCTGCAAGCATCCCTCGGGCTCTGGCAAGCCGCAGCGGTGCGGGGATCGGCTTGTCCACCTCATGATGCACGGCCGTGTTCAGCAGCATGACCCCAACAAGCTGCGACGGGTGGTCGACTGCCCAGCCGAGTGATACGACACCGCCCCAGTCGTGACCGAGCGAGATCACGGGCCCGGTGAGGGCGAGTGCGTCGGTGAACGCCGCGAGGTCGGCGACCCGCTGCGCGAGCGGACGATGCAGGCCAGTGCGCTCGGAATAGCCCATATCGAGCTGGTCCGCTGCGACGACCCGCCAGGCCGGTGCCCCGGATTCCGCGGCCTGCACTGATTGCGTGATCAGTTTGCGCCAGTGATACGACCAGGTCGGGTTGCCGTGGACGGCAAGGATCGTGCCCGCGACGGGGACGCCGAGGCGAGCTAGTTCGTCGCCGGTGTCGAGGTAGTGCCATTCGCGGGTGAGACCCGCATCCGCACCGCCACCGGGCACAGAAGTAATACGACTGAAGCGCGGATCGAGCCCGGGGAGGTCGAGCGGTGGGCGGGAGGCGTGTTCTGTCACCATGCGAGTTCCATCATCGCGGTGTTGAGACCGGAGCCCACACCCATGAGGAGAACACGGTCGCCCTTGTTGAGGGAGTCCTGTGCTTCGACGAGGGTGATGGGAATCGATGCGGGGCCGACGTTGCCGTAGTGGGGGAACGTCGTCGGGACGCGACTGCGGTCTAGTTTCGCCGCCTTGATGATGGCATTCGTATGCACGGACGAGACCTGGTGGGTGACGTACATATCCATCGATGACCAATTCCAGTCCACGGATGCTTCTTTCCACGCCGAGACGACGAGATCGAGGCCCCCTTTCAGGAGTCCCTTCGCGTCGGTGAACATGCCGTCGACGCTGCCGACGCAGAGTTCATGGAACTGTGTTGCCGCGCGGGTGACTCCGCCGAGAATCGGATGTCCGGCGGGATGTTCGTCGGTGCGTCCGAGCACCGCAGCCGCAGCCCCGGAGCCGAGCGTGAGCGACGCAAATTCGCTCATGAAGCCGTCACGGTCGCCGTCTTGCTTCAGTAGGCGGTCGATGGTGTTGGTTTGGATGTCGTCGGCGTCTTCGCCATTGACGATTATCGCGTACCTGATTTGGCCCGATTCGATCATGTTCGCCGCGAGGTTCATGCCGCTCACAAAGCCGAGGCACGCGTTGGCAACGTCGAAGTTGATAGCAGAGCTGGGGAGACCGAGGCCGTGATGCAGGCGCACCGCGACCGACGGCTCGAGGTGCTTGCGGCTGACGGAGGTGTTAATGAGGAGCCCGACTTCGGAGGCATCCACCCCAGCTTCAGCGAGGGCACGTTGCCCAGCCGAGACAGTGGCATCGTCGGATGATTCTCCGGCAGCCCAGTTGCGACGCTCAAGTACACCAGCCACCCGTTGCAGGAGTCTGCTGGGCAACGCAAGGCGCTCGAACGCCGGCGCTAGGCGCGTTTCAAGGTCACCGGATGTCGTGACACGGCTGGGTAGTGTGCTCGCAACCGACAGTAGTGAAACGTTGGCAAAGCGAGTGTTGGCATTTCCGGCCACGGAACCTCCGTCGAGAGAGCCAGACTGGCTCAGTAAGCAAGAGACCCAGTTTACGGCAGTTAGCCGAGAGCGAGGTTGATGCGGGGCAGAGGGCGCAGCGGCGGGTCAACTCCCGGTTGTCTTGAGTCCTCGGACAACAGACACAAAGCATTCGATGGCGTTGCGTCACTCGTTGCGGACGATCCTCTCGATAGCGGCAAACTATCTAGGCCCAAATCCTTTCATCCTCCTAGCCGTATTCTCAGCCTCAATTGAAACGGTGAGCGCCACCATCTTGCTTGGCTCTAGTAGCCATCGCCGGGATGCGAACTAGGCTAAATGCTGCTGCTGGTAGGTTTCGATGCGCTGGGTTCGCCCCGCGAGGAAGGCTAGCTGCGCATTTCTGAACGACTCGTAGTCATCGAACGTGCTGGGCAAAGCGGGCTTGTCAAAACCACCGAACGGAAGATAGAACCGGACCGTGCCGTCCTCATTGACGAGGTCATTGAGTAGGAAGAAATCTACGTAGCCTTCGAAGCTTTCGAACAGAGCGAAGAATTCGCTGTATCGCGACAGGACATCGGTCAAGGGCGATGATTGGTCGTCGTAATGGCGGCGGATTCCTTCGAGGGTCAGATCGAACCGATCGCTGATGGATCTCGTCGTTCCTCGCGTTTGATTGATGGTCTGCTTGCCGTCGACTTGGTTGCAAGGGAAGAGCAGCCGTGCCCCAATCGAGCTCCGGTGCCACGCTTCGTTTACTGCTGCTGGCATCTGGTCGTAGAAACGCTTGAGCTGACCCTTGTTTGAGTTCAGGATCGTGTCGCTCGACAGCTCGAAAATACCGAGTTCTGACTCATGACGAAGAGTGCGGTCTACCCCTACGGTTACCCCGGAGAGTTCGAACATAGTTCATGAAGGCAACGGTTTGCTGAAGAGCAATTTTTGATAACGCTGCAATGTAGGACTGCGTCTGTCGGGATCCCCGCTGCAGTTGGGTTCAGCCTTGAAATCAAATGAGGGATCAATCGGGAAATTGCTCATGCGCACATGATAGCGGTAGCAGGCGTCATCGAACAGATATGCGGAACGCAACCGAAGGGCTATTGCGAGATGTTGCTAAACATTGGAGCATTCGTAGCGCTTGCGGGTCGTGACGCTAAGGGTATTGAGTAGTCGACTTTTCTATCTGGGCCAGTCTAGTCCTGCCTCGCGCGGCTGCGGACGTTTCACGCGAGCAAAGAGCAAGTGTTAGAAGAGTTCTACAAGCTGGAACTAAGCCAACCACGCGACCTTGTTGCCGCGCTCATGTACTCGGAACTCCCGCAGGGGCGCGACCCTCGGCGAACTCACGTCATTCACAAACTCGCGAAGCACCTCAACGCCGACAATCTCGACAGCGTAGATTTCGACGACTATCTAGCGGCGGGACAGCAGCGGTGTGTAAACGTCCCGGCGTTCGCGGTCCCTCTTTCGTTATCGTCTCGTTGCCGCGATCGTCAGCGATTTCGCCGATCTGGCGCTCCATATGTATGTAAGGAAAACAAGCGCGCTCTCGGACGGGTTAGAGAATCGATCGCTCAAACGATCCGAAGAAGCCTCCGACGATCACGCCGGTTACGAACCAAACGACGGCAGGTGTAAAACCGAGCACGACGGCCCAGATCGCTAGTCTCCGACGGAGTCCGCCTAGCCGGTTCGCGGTTGTGATCCCGATGAATCCGAAAATGATTGCCAGAACGCTCGGCACGAATGCGAGGAACATCGCCAACAGGAGCGACGGCACGAGCACTGCTATCCCGGCGGACACCGCTCCGAGCACAAACCCCGCTAAAACGGGCTCTCCTGACGTAACCGTGGGTCGTTTCGGAGCCCGTTAACAAGTGCACGCCGCTTTCCGTCTAGGTTTCTAACTGTCAAAGGCAAGAAACTTAGAGACGAGAAAACGGCGTGCAAAGCACAACAC
>NZ_JBQIAV010000018.1:0-7052 GCF_054957775.1 Rhodoglobus galactosidasius
CCATCGTGTGGTGTCCTTCGTGTGAGTAGCTTTAGTCGGTTCTCACTGACCATCACACGGTGGCTCCTCACGTCGCCGTAGCGACGCTCAGCAGCCGGAAATTACACCACTCCCAGGGACGTGACCGCGCGCAGCGCGCCCACTCCGCTATCGTTCGCTATAAGGCGGTGTACCAACGCCGTTTCTGCGTCGAGACCTTGGCGCGGTCGGGGTGCGGGAAGCGCACGCGTTCAGAACTAGGTGGATCCTTGCCTTCAAGAAAATTGATAGGCCCAGCGACTATCTCTGAGATGCGGTCGGCAGAAATTGTGGGCTTGCACGTTGAACATCTGTTCGCGCCTATCCTTGAAGCGGTACGTGAGGAACTAGTCGCAAGGGGCAGCAAGCTCGTTGACGACAGCCAACTAGATCTGGTCTTCGCACAACATGCTCGTGCAATTTTGGCGGAATCAATGTCGGCAATCTCCGACGACACGCATGATTTCCCTTCGCCGTCCGTCAATTACGACGAGCAGCAGGGTTCTCCACCAAACAGGAGAACTTCGGGCTCAGCAGGGTCTCCATCCCGCAGAGAGCCTGATGGCCGCTGAGATTCTGTTTGATCGCGCCTTGCCCGCGCTCGCTTCCTACTCCGAGGGTCGAAGTGGGACGGCCACTACAACTGTTTCGGTAGCACGCGCGTTGCATCATGCAATCTGGCGGCGGTTTCCACCCGGCGCCATCGCCTATGCCGAGACACTCCGGCAGCGACTCTTCGCCGCTGACTTTGAAGTTCGGAGGAGAGTCTCTCGAGAGCTTCATGATCGAGTAGCACATGCCATCTCCACGGGGTTGAACAGGATCGACCTGAGTCGCTTTTGCACTGCAACCGAGGCTGAATCTCATCTCGATGTGGCTCGGCAAGTCCTTTCCGAAGCTCTTCGTGATGTTCAGGACATCGCCGTGGAATTGCGTCAACTTGTCGGCGATCGTCCCCTTGCCGAGGTGATCAGTGACTATGCTGCGGACATTTCGGACATCTCCCCAATAATCAAGTTGAAGACTTCTGGTGTTGCGGTGAACCTACCTTCCTCGGTCGGTGAGGAGGCGTTTACAGTCGTACGTGAAGCGCTCCGAAATGCTCGGACTCATGCGCACCACTCGAGCGAGATCCGGGTCTCCATAGCCTGGGAAGCAAAACGCGCCACCATAGTTATCGAAGACAACGGACCCGGGTTCAGTTTCGATGAGATCCCACCGGAATCCATCGGGCTGCAAGATATGCACGAGCGAGCCGAATCGATCGGGGGTCAACTCTTAGTTGATTCCGATCCGCTGAAAGGTACCAGCGTACGACTAATCGTCCCTACCCTCGGCAGTACGCCCAGTGGCTAAGGAATTCGCGCGAGTCGTGATTGTGGATGACCATGACCTCTTTCGTGAGGGACTCGTAGTGCTCCTTAGCCGCTCCCCCCAAATCCAAGTCGTCGCCGAAGCCCGCACAAGCGAGGAAGCACTGAGGCTGACGATCCTTCATCGTCCAGATGTGCTTCTTCTAGATGTTGAATTGCATGGTGACCCCGCCCGCATCACGATCAGGCGAGTTCGTCGCTCCGCACCAGATACCGCGATCATTGTCCTCACGATGTACCGCGATTCGGTCCTTCAGAGAGACCTCCTAATTGCTGGAGCGAGTTCCTACCTAACTAAGAGCATTCCAAGCGCGGACCTTATTCGGGCGATCTGCGACCATACTGTGCGCGACGAACATCAGACGACTCCGGTGGAGTCCCTCGCCGACGATTGCGAAGTTTCCGGAATTCTCTCCATCCGTGAGTCTCAGGTTCTGCGACTCATTGCTCAGGCGCATTCGAACAGGTCAATTGCCGATCAGCTTTCCATCACAGAGGGTACGGTTAAACGACACGCTGGCAGCGTTTACCGCAAGCTTGGTGCACATTCTCGTATGGAAGCAGTCTCAAACGCGACTCGTCTCGGCTTACTTCAGAACGGGACTGTGGCACCTTTAGACTCATGATTATCTTTCGCAGAGCCGAATCGGTCGAAGAGATGTAGATATCTGGGGTGATCTCGTTAGCGCTAACTGGACGTTGTGACGCCAAGGGCAGACCCGGAGCGAGGCGGTAGAGTTGCACAAAGCGCAGGTAAGAGGACCCGCCTCCTTGAGCACGAGAATAAGGTCCTCCGGCGGGCTGCAGCATATTAATCGCAGGCAAACTTGCAGGGACAGATTCTACCCGCTCGTGAAGGAGTTCACCGAATGCGGGACCCGTGTCGCGGTGACGTGCCGGGTTATCAATCTTGCTCGCCAGCCTTACTGCGGGTGGCTGCTCGACCCGATCGCCGGCAGTCAGGCGGTCGAGGCGTATCACGCAAACGCGCTGTTCGATGCCCATAAGGATGATACGGAGTTCAGCCGCCGGTGCCTCGCGGACGAGGCCCGCGGCGTTGCTGAGTCGATGGCTGATCGGGTCAGCCCTCACGCAACCCCGCCCGCGCCACAACGCACTCCGCATGACGCAGGATGGGGCCATCGACCATGCGCCCCTCGAAACTGAAGACTCCGTGCTGGCCATCCGCTGCGGCGAGAAGTGCCCGTGCTGACGCAATCTCCTCGACCGTCGGCGCATAGCTTTCGCGCACAATGGCCACTTGAGAGGGATGAATGCAGGCCGTAGCCGTGAACCCGAGCGCGGCAGCATCCCGAGCCTCAGCACCGAGACCCTCAAGGTCTGCGATCTCAAGATGCACCGCATCAATCACAGCCTTCGAATAAGCACCAGCCGCCAACAACACCGACGACCGAGCATGCAACGCGACACCACGGTACGGGCCATCGTCAACGCGCGACGACGTTCCGCCGAGTGAGGCAACCAAATCTTCGGCACCCCACATGAGGGCAACGACGAAATCCAATGCCGCAATACTCGTGGCCGCGAGCACACCCCGCGCCTCTCTCACCGCGTTGGCGAGCTTCCTCTCGCTCCTGCAGAAGAACGTGCTCAACCGGAAAGTGTGGGACACACGGCAGGATTTCCGCCTTGCGACCGTCGCGAGGATCGCGGGTACCTAACCCTCAGAAGCCCCGGTCGGTATCCGAAGTGTTGATGGACAGGCGCCGGAGTTCCTGCGCCGACCAGAGCTCGCCTGGCTTCGTGGAAGCTGGTGCGACGATTTTTTCGAACATGTTAATCAAGGGCAGCAGATCTTCGTCGTCAGAGCCGGCCCGTGCTGCAAGATGATTCTCTTCGCCATGTACGGGGCGCCAATCTAGTTGCCAGCCGGCTTCGAGAGCGACCCGATTCCAGAACACTCGTTGCATTCGCCCGTTTCCCTCTCGAAACGGATGCACGTAATTGATCTTCTCGTAGTGAAAAGCCAACCGCTCCACGAAGGCCTCGCGCTCGAGTCCCTTTAAGTGTTCTTCATCAGCAAGGTCCTGGAAGCAATTTGCTACCGCTAGCTCGATGTGGCCAAAAGGCATGAAAAATTCGGCACCGGGAATGTCCTTTTTCACGTTGACTGTGCGCAGTTGGCCAGCCCACTCGTAGACGTCCTGAAAGAGCCGAAAGTGAATAGTTTTGAGTTCGGCAAGATCGTTCGTTGCCGGGACTGGATCATCCAGCAACTGTGTTGCACGTGCGAACGAGAGATCAGCTTCCGCGGCAGAAAGTTCAGTGCTCATTGTTGCGCCGACAAGATTGCGGAGGACCGTGGTCCCCGAAATCAAGTAGGGGTCTACGAAGTCAGTTGAGCCCATACCGAGCACGGACGCGATCAACCAACTCCTCAGAATCGATGTTGCCGACGATGTAGGAATCAGCGTCAGTGAGAGTGGCGTCTGACACGGTCAGGCCCTCGATCTCGCCGCTATGAATTGCGGCCTCAACGTACTGCGCACGCACTTCTGTGATGGTCATTCCATGCCCCTATTCCTAAACTTATTATACCCGACGAAGTCATTTAACGGTTGTGTGCAGTACTGGGTCGGCCTGAACACGTACAGCCAGGAACGCGGACACCCCCGCCTTCGCATGCGTCACATGCCCTTCAAGGTGAATCCGGATGCCCGTGACCGCTGGTTACACCACATGCGGGTAGCTCTCGATACTCTCGAATTGCCGCCGCTCTATGACGCCGAAATCTGGGCGTACCTCGACCGTGCTGCGCACGCCATGGTCAATACGTTAGAGGAGTAGGAATCCAAGAGAGTTCGGCAGCTTAGAAGCTTAATGCGAGGGTCAAGCGATGTTCAGTCGGCGGATACTCCGCGCTCCCTGCAGTGCAGCTCAACCAAGGGCACCAACGACGGCACCTCACCGACTTCCGGGTGCTGACAACCGCTCAACAAGGCCATAGAGTCGAGCACGTGACTAAGCCCAATGCGGACGCGGACGGACTAGCGCTGTCCTGTGCCACGCATATGGTTGAAACTCTCTCGAAGTAGGTTCCATGCTCGACTTCACTGCGATCGATTTTGAAACGGCTAATTCGTTTCGTGGCTCTCCCTGTTCGGTCGGGCTTGTAAGAGTCCGTGGTGGACGGGCGGTAGACACGAAGCACTGGCTGATTCGCCCACCCGAAGGCGCTGATCGGTTCGACTCCTGGAACACCGCGATCCACGGGATAACCGCGGAAATGGTAGCCGACGCCCCTCGTTGGAAGGAAACACTGCCGGAGATTGTCAGTTTCATCGGTGACGACGTGGTTGTGGCCCACAACGCAGCCTTCGACCTCGGAGTAATCCGCTACGCCTGCGAAGTGGACAGCATTGAGTGGCCCGAACTGCACTTTCTTTGCAGCCTCGTCATTGCACGCCGCACCTTGGCGCTCCCCACATACGGACTGCCATATGTGGCAGCGTCACTGGGCTTCGAGATGGAAGACCACCACAACGCTCTGTCGGATGCGAATGCTGTGGTCGAGATCGTCGAACGGCTCGCTACGCAACAGGAAGTTTCCGACATCTCTAGCCTCGCTGAGAGCGTGGGCGTTCGCGTTGGACGCATGGTCAACGGCAGCTACCGTGGCTGCGTCGCTGGTAGCGCTAGCGACCGTGGTTTCAGCCCCGTTGAAGTCAACGTCGACGCGGACCCGAGTGGCTACCTACACGGTCGCGTTGTAGTTTTCACAGGTGCCCTCATGTCGATGACGCGGGATTCAGCTCGGCAGGAGTGCGCCAAAGTCGGCGCGATCCCAGAGCAGAACACTACAAAACGGACCAACGTTCTTGTAGTCGGAGATATCAACCCCGCGGGGTTGCGCCCGGGATCGAACGTCACAAGCAAGGCGCGGAAGGCGTTCGAGTTGCAGGATAAGGGACAGAAAATCGAGGTGATGACGGAAGATGATTTCCTTCGCTGCCTCGACGGCAACCGGCTTGACGGAGCTGAAGTTATTCTCCACGAGAGTGAGCTCCAAAGCACGAACGGCGAGTCGTACACAACGCCATCCGGTCCGATCCGGGGTGGGAGCATTGGCACGGCTAAGCAGCAGGCACCGCAACAACCAAAGCCGATGCTGCCGCCGAAGCCTCTGCGTCGGACTCCAGTCTCTACCGATCAAATATGCTCGGTAGAGAGCTGTGGATCGGTGGCCGCATTCAAAACTCGAAAGAAGTCGACGTGGTGCGTAACCCACATCGAGGAAATTCAACGCGTTGGTGGACTTCGCCCTTTGGAACCCTTCACTCATCCCGACGATTGGCAGCTCACAGAGTGCCTAGCCTGTGCCGTTCAGACGCACTACCGATTCAACTACACACAAGAGAAAAACAGCTGGAACGAGCCGACCTGTCGCGCTTGTTACTGGCGCCAGTGGGCTGTCGAAGCAAGAGGGCATTGGTCCGACCTCACACCGACGTCCTTCGAGGACGCCGAGGAACACGTCAACGAACACGGATTCGACTATCTGGGACCGCTCACTGCACCTTCACTACGCGACGATCCGCACCTCACAAAGTGTCGTCGCTGCGGGAAAATCAGCGCCCAGAGGCTTGGAGATAGTGATTTCGGGTGTACTTGCCGACCTCGAACATAACCAATCAGCCTCGCAATCAGACACTCATCGAACGGCTGCCCGCTTAGCGTTTCTCATCACAGAGCGATGCTTCGGTGTTCCGCCCGTGACTACTGAAGGTTTGGTTGACTCGGTGACCTAACCTATGGTTTGGTCATAACTTTCACCTAAACGTCCAGCAGACCCCACGGTTCTGCCTACTCGTCTTCGATGAGACAGAGGAGCCCCACAACGTGCATAAGCGCAATGAGCGCGTTCGCCTTGGTGTATTGACGCCCACTGATGCTGTGAATTGTTCCATGCCTCGTGTACTGCGTCGGCACTTGCTCGCCCCGGCGTAGATCAAACTCGGTAAACGCGCCGTAGATGCTATGGAGGACTAACAATGCACGCGGGTAGTCAATATCCCGCCACGTAGGCAAACTGGCCTCGGATGAGCCCGGGGGTGTTGCGACCTTCACCTTGCCCTTCCCGTCGCGCGATTGCTTAGTGGCATCCTTGTAGGATGACCGCACGAACTTGTCCATGGCAGAGTCAAGCGCAATAGTCGCGAGAGCTTGACCAGCCCGCCAATGGCCTGCCTGCATGGCGAGTGCAGCCATTCGCGCGGACGTCCTCCACTCGCTCGTTTCAGCGGAACGGAGACGCCGAAGCTCGCGTAAACAGGCATTCAAAATTGCTGGCGATTCCCGAGCGATCACTCGCAGTCGGGAAGTGCTCTTCTTGCAGGCGAGGATTTCCTTCAGAACGGAGTTAGGCGGGACCCAGGCGAGCGGCAAACCCTCCTGAAGTTGTAATACCTCGAGCTCTTCGAGGCTAGGAAATTCGATCTCGGGAGAGTTCCAGTTCGGAGGCAATGAGGTCTGGAAAGCTTGCTCGGCTAGTTCCATGTGCTGCAACCACAGCTGGTCACGTCCCTGGGAGTGGTGTAATTTCCGGCTGCTGAGCGTCGCTACGGCGACGTGAGGAGCCACCGTGTGATGGTCAGTGAGAACCGACTAAAGCTACTCACACGAAGGACACCACACGATGGC
>NZ_JBQIAV010000019.1:0-3275 GCF_054957775.1 Rhodoglobus galactosidasius
GCTGGGCGCAGTTCCCGACCGTAAATCGGGAACCACAAAGTGGACGCGAGAATTCTTCTCAGTCACCATCGCAACCCTAAAGGGTTCCGGTGAGGTGGGGTGTTATCAATTTATCGACTTATTAGTACTGGTCAGCTCCACAGGTCGTTAGTCCCTGCTTCCACATCCAGCCTATCAACGCAGTAGTCTAGCTGCGAGTCTCTCGGCCAAAGGCCATGGAAATCTCATCTTGAAGCTGGCTTCCCGCTTAGATGCTTTCAGCGGTTATCCATTCCGAACGTAGCTAATCAGCGGTGCTCCTGGCGGAACAACTGACACACCAGAGGTTCGTCCATCCCGGTCCTCTCGTACTAGGGATAGATCTTCTCAAATTTCCTGCGCGCGCAGAGGATAGGGACCGAACTGTCTCACGACGTTCTAAACCCAGCTCGCGTACCGCTTTAATGGGCGAACAGCCCAACCCTTGGGACCTACTCCAGCCCCAGGATGCGACGAGCCGACATCGAGGTGCCAAACCATGCCGTCGATATGGACTCTTGGGCAAGATCAGCCTGTTATCCCCGAGGTACCTTTTATCCGTTGAGCGACAGCGCTTCCACAAGCCACTGCCGGATCACTAGTCCCGACTTTCGTCCCTGCTCGACTTGTCAGTCTCACAGTCAAGCTCCCTTGTGCACTTACACTCGACACCTGATTACCAACCAGGTTGAGGGAACCTTTGGGCGCCTCCGTTACTTTTTGGGAGGCAACCGCCCCAGTTAAACTACCCACCATGCACTGTCCCTGAACCGGATTACGGTTCGAAGTTAGATATCCAATATGACCAGAGTGGTATTTCAACAATGACTCCACCTGAACTAGCGTCCAAGCTTCACAGTCTCCCACCTATCCTACACAGGCCACACCGAACACCAATACAAAGCTATAGTAAAGGTCACGGGGTCTTTCCGTCCTTCTGCGCGTAACGAGCATCTTTACTCGTAGTGCAATTTCGCCGAGTTCGCGGTTGAGACAGCTGGGAAGTCGTTACGCCATTCGTGCAGGTCGGAACTTACCCGACAAGGAATTTCGCTACCTTAGGATGGTTATAGTTACCACCGCCGTTTACTGGGGCTTAAATTCACAGCGTCGCCTTACGGCTAACCGTTCCTCTTAACCTTCCAGCACCGGGCAGGCGTCAGTCCGTATACATCGTCTTGCGACTTAGCACGGACCTGTGTTTTTAGTAAACAGTCGCTTCCCACTGGTCTCTGCGGCCCTGCAGCGCTCCCGGAGCAAAGTCCGTTCACGCCTTAGGCCCCCCTTATCCCGAAGTTACGGGGGCATTTTGCCGAGTTCCTTAACCACGATTCTCTCGATCTCCTTAGTATTCTCTACCTGATCACCTGAGTCGGTTTGGGGTACGGGTAACTTGAACCTCACGTCGATGCTTTTCTTGGCAGCATAGGATCACTGATTTCGTCTTGACGACTACCCATCGAGTCTCAGCCTTAATGAGAGACGGATTTGCCTATCTCTCGGCCTACATTCTTAGACCGGGACAACCATCGCCCGGCTCAGCTACCTTCCTGCGTCACACCTGTTAATACGCTAACCGCACCAGAATAGGGTCGTACGCTAGGCCCCACGCCTCACCCCGAAGGGATCGGTCTAGGGGATTCAGATACTTAGCATTACTGGATTAGTTTGGACGGTTCTTCGTCAGTACGGGAATATCAACCCGTTGTCCATCGACTACGCCTGTCGGCCTCGCCTTAGGTCCCGACTTACCCAGGGCGGATTAGCCTGGCCCTGGAACCCTTGATCATTCGGAGGACGGGTTTCTCGCCCGTCTTTCGCTACTCATGCCTGCATTCTCACTCGTGTAGGCTCCACGGCTGGTTTACACCGCCGCTTCACTGCCCACACGACGCTCTCCTACCACTCCGTACGGCTGAACCACGAAGGCTTACCTATAATACGAAATCTACAACTTCGGTGGTGTGCTTGAGCCCCGTTACATTGTCGGCGCGGAATCACTTGACCAGTGAGCTATTACGCACTCTTTCAAGGGTGGCTGCTTCTAAGCCAACCTCCTGGTTGTCTGTGCAACTCCACATCCTTTCCCACTTAGCACACGCTTGGGGACCTTAGTTGGTAGTCTGGGCTGTTACCCTCTCGACGATGAAGCTTATCCCCCACCGTCTCACTGCTGCGCTCTCACTTACCGGCATTCGGAGTTTGGCTAACGTCAGTAACCTTGTAGGGCCCATCAGCTATCCAGTAGCTCTACCTCCGGCAAGAAACACGCAACGCTGCACCTAAATGCATTTCGGAGAGAACCAGCTATCACGAAGTTTGATTGGCCTTTCACCCCTATCCACAGCTCATCCCCTCCATTTTCAACTGAAGTGGGTTCGGTCCTCCACGTGCTCTTACACACGCTTCAACCTGGCCATGGATAGATCACTTCGCTTCGGGTCTAGAACCAGCGACTATAACGCCCTATTAAGACTCGCTTTCGCTACGGCTGCCCCACACGGGTTAACCTCGCCACTGATCACTAACTCGCAGGCTCATTCTTCAAAAGGCACGCTGTCACAGCTACTAAGGCTGCTCCAACGGTTTGTAAGCAAACGGTTTCAGGTACTATTTCACTCCCCTCCCGGGGTACTTTTCACCTTTCCCTCACGGTACTTGTCCGCTATCGGTCATCTGGAAGTATTTAGGCTTATCAGGTGGTCCTGACAGATTCACACGGGATTTCTCGGGCCCCGTGCTACTTGGGATACTCTTCGAACCATTGACACATTTCGACTACGGGGCTGGCACCCGCTATGGCGTGGCTTTCAATCCACTTCGTCTATATATCGTTGTAATTCTTGCTGTACGGCAGTAACAGCGGAAAAGTCCCACTACCCCGACCATGCAACGCCTGCCGGCTATCACACATGATCGGTTTGGCCTGATCCGGTTTCGCTCGCCACTACTAACGGAATCACGGTTGTTTTCTCTTCCTGTGGGTACTGAGATGTTTCACTTCCCCACGTTCCCTCTACCCGCCCTATATATTCAGGCGGGAGTCACTGAGTCATCTTGCAACGCCCAGCGGGGTTTCCCCATTCGGAAATCCTCGGATCACAGCTCTATTATCAGCTCCCCGAGGCTTATCGCAGATTTATACGTCCTTCTTCGGCTCCAGATGCCAAGGCATCCACCGTTTGCTCTTAGAAAATTGATATCACATGAGTATAAGAATCGATCGCAACACTAAAAGTGTTGAGATTGACCAATGA
>NZ_JBQIAV010000020.1:0-3221 GCF_054957775.1 Rhodoglobus galactosidasius
AGGCCATGAACGTCGCCATCGAAACTGTCGAGGAGGTGAACCTCATCCCCGAACTCACCGCCGCGTAAGCTAAAACCACTGACCCGCACGGAGATGAGAAATCACACCACTCGGCGGGACGTGACCCGATTCGTTCAGCCTCGAGGCCTACCTACTCGCTTTATATCGACGGGGTTCCTACGCCTGAGGGTCACCGGAAAGTTTCAGATAACATCTTCGCAACCACCGGTTAGACCCCGTAGGGACAGCAGACCCGAGCGCGGCCAAAGCTCTGTCGTCGGGCAACCTTCTCTTGTTGGGGAAAGCAAACCCCGATAACGACCTCTCTCGATTAGAACGATTGGAGCGGTCGTACCAACGCAACCTGGTCAATTTGGGTCACACGCGATCTCGCGCGGCCGAGCTGATCGACAAGGGGCAGCGCGATCTTGCGATGCTCACTGCCGCAGCTGAGAGAGTGGTGGACACCTCCGGGGATGCTTTCACGATGACCGTTGCCGGCCGATCGTTTGACAGCCGCGCTGACGCTGCGGCCGCGATCGCGCGTTGGGTCTTCGACAACGACATGAACTACCTGTCCCGAAATTCGAGAACCGATTTTGGGATGCTCGGGTCGGTCGGAGGCTTCGGTGTGAAGGTCGAAAGCGATCCCTGAATGGGGCAAGAACCGCACCTCGCGGTACGGCTTGATGGTGTTCCTCGATCGAGTTTGAAGGTGTCTCGCAGTGAGCTCTTGGGAGGCGGTTTGGGGCTTATCCGACAGCTCGAAAATCGAGCCTCGGCAGTACCCAGAATCATCGGGGAAATCGAGCAAGAAGACGTTGCTCTCAAGTCCGAAATTCTGGAAGCTGACGCGCGCCTCGGCGCACCCTTCGCGCACTCGGACGCGCTTGCTGAAGCGCGTCAGCGGCAACGCTCTGTGAACGATGCACTGGCCGCTCAACAGGCCGAGAAGGATTCTGAGAAGCGTGCTGAGCCGGCACCGCCTGTTCGGCGTTCTGGCCCTGGTCCCGAGGTGCCCGGCAATCGCGCCCAGCAGCCCACGGGTGCCTCGACGCACGAGGTCGGCTGGTAGCCGCCTTTTCGCGTTCGCTCTTCGCGGCCTTGCCGACATTGTGTCGGCAAGGCCGCTTTCGTTAACTCCCTGCTTGGGGGCTAGAGCGGATCGTGCGGCTGTCTTGGCCGTTCTTTGTTTTGTCCGCTTGTGGGCACCTCCGCTTGAGTCGTCGGCCGCTGTCAGCGGGCGCGATAGCGCCGAGCTGACGAAAGCCTCTCCTGCCCCGACGAGAAAGCGATAGACGCAGGCACATTTACGTGGGGGTCAGGGCTGCTCTAGCTTTCGGACTGCACCGTCCGACGGGTGCTCACGAAACCCGCGTAGCCGGTACTGTGAGGCTGTGTCAGTAAAAATCCTAGGAATCGCGCAGGCTACCCCAAAGATTATCCTTCCGGTTGTCGGGTACGTCGGAAGCGCCGCGCTGGGCGTGACTGGTCTTGTTTTGGGGTACCAAGCTGAGGCCATCAGAATGAAGGCCGAGACACGGGCGGCGGAAGCCGAACCCGCACGGCTGAATCTGGAACAGGCAGTCAGCGAGTTCAACGCCGGTCGAGTCAGTTCGTACCAAGCCACCGTCGGTCGGTTCACCAGCTGGCTCGAACAACACGAAAACGTGGTCGAGCATCTCGATGTTGAGCTCGCGTACGGCGAGACTGTTCGAGTGTGGACCCCGCCGGCAGGCGCACTCAATGCCGGGAGCGCGGGCATGGCAGCGCAATGGCTGTTGACCGCTGCCAACGCTGGCGAGCCTTTGCAGAAAGCTGTGTTCTGGGCTGTTCAAAAGTCTGCTGTTGCAAGCACCGGCACCCCGATGGTGATGCTCAACGGCGCGGCGCTCAAAGACGCAGTGCTGGCATGGCTTGGTAACGGAACGCTCGCAAACGGTGGCGCAGGAAGAGCCGGCGGGCAGGTCTTTTTGGACACGGCGAAACACGTCCCGCTTGCGTTAGCGGGCGGCCTAGTCGCGGCGACCGCCGGCATCAGCGTAAAAGCTGAAGTCACTGCCTTCGCCAAGGCAGTGGATGGGCAAATCACTCGTGTCAGAGCCGGCACGGAACGCATTGAGGCGCTTGAGGTGCTACTAGGTTCCTTGGATACAAGAGCAGTGAGTGCACTCGATGCGCTCGAGGCGCAGGTTCAAGACTTCGAGATTGCGGAAGCGTTTGCAGCGGTGTCTGCGGTTGGTGAGGTGCTGAGCACCTCCGTTTTCGACGCTGAGACTGGTGAACTCACTGCCAGATCAGCAGATCTTCTGGCTAAGCATGTGGGCCACTGAATGGTCCTAGAGAGCTGAAGGCAGTGTTCGCTCGTACAGCGACGATAACGAGCGCTCTTCCAAGTGCTCGTGGCCGACAGGGCCACCTTTCGATTCTTGACAGTGTGGTCCCTAACCTAGGGAACAGTAGTGGCGGGGTGTGCCGTATCTCGATCGACTGACCGCGTATCTGAGCTTCTCGTCACTCAAAGCACGCAAGCTCAAAAACTTGCCGCTGGAGCCCAACGGCTTGGCTCAGCCAGACACCACCTCGACCCGCCCCGTCCTACTTGACTTGGAGAATTTCTCGTGTTGGGGTTCGGTCGCCGACCTGTGACTCGACGGCGGAATCATGCGCGTGCTGTTTGGTGATCGATCTGGCAACGTCTAGCGGCGGGGCGGAGCGTTCGTCGTTAGGGGGAGACTGGCGTCATGTATCACGGGGCGAATCTGGAGCGCTGGCCCGAATGCTGCCGATTGCTCCTCGAGGAGGCCACGAAGGGTCTCGGTTTGGTTGCGAACGATCGCAGCCCGTTTGGCGCTGTCGGTTACCTGCGCGGCGTCAAATGAGACGACGAGATAGATGCCGTGGGTGAGGCCGCCGTCGATCAAGTAGTCCTGCGCCAACTGGCTCGCGAGGCTAATACGAACGTCGTCGTTCCAGATCCCCTTGACCTCAATGACCACGACGTAGGTTTCAGCTGCCGGTGCGTTCACGACTTCGACGCGTAAGTCTTGTCGGAGACCCACGCCACGTTGGGCTCTTCTTCGGGTCTGCTGTCGGTTTGGTTGAGTCTGGGGTTTATGCCGTTAGAGCAACGGCATCCATCATTATGGTCTCGAACTCGATTGGTGTCAGCTTCCCTAAGCTGCGTTGCCGTCGCTTGCGGTGATACTTCCCCTCGATCC
>NZ_JBQIAV010000021.1:0-2361 GCF_054957775.1 Rhodoglobus galactosidasius
GGTGTACTGAAGAGAAAACAGTTCCTCTGGTCACAATGTCAATGTTCCACCCATGAGCGCCGTCCACCCCGAACAGGGCAGTACGACTTGGCAAGTAATTCCGTAAGATCGCGAACTGTAAACAGGAACGCTCCCCCACGGCTTGCACATGCTCCTTAGAAAGGAGGTGATCCAGCCGCACCTTCCGGTACGGCTACCTTGTTACGACTTAGTCCTAATCACCAATCCCACCTTCGACAGCTCCTCCCCTTGCGGGTTAGGCCACTGGCTTCGGGTGTTACCGACTTTCATGACTTGACGGGCGGTGTGTACAAGGCCCGGGAACGTATTCACCGCAGCGTTGCTGATCTGCGATTACTAGCGACTCCGACTTCATGAGGTCGAGTTGCAGACCTCAATCCGAACTGAGACCGACTTTTTGGGATTCGCTCCACCTTGCGGTATTGCAGCCCTTTGTATCGGCCATTGTAGCATGCGTGAAGCCCAAGACATAAGGGGCATGATGATTTGACGTCATCCCCACCTTCCTCCGAGTTGACCCCGGCAGTCTCCTTTGAGTTCCCACCATTACGTGCTGGCAACAAAGAACGAGGGTTGCGCTCGTTGCGGGACTTAACCCAACATCTCACGACACGAGCTGACGACAACCATGCACCACCTGTTTACGAGTGTCCAAAGAGTGAACTATTTCTAGCCCGTTCTCGTATATGTCAAGTCTTGGTAAGGTTCTTCGCGTTGCATCGAATTAATCCGCATGCTCCGCCGCTTGTGCGGGCCCCCGTCAATTCCTTTGAGTTTTAGCCTTGCGGCCGTACTCCCCAGGCGGGGAACTTAATGCGTTAGCTGCGACACAGAAACCGTGGAATGGTCCCTACATCTAGTTCCCAACGTTTACGGCATGGACTACCAGGGTATCTAATCCTGTTCGCTCCCCATGCTTTCGCTCCTCAGCGTCAGTTACGGCCCAGAGATCTGCCTTCGCCATCGGTGTTCCTCCTGATATCTGCGCATTCCACCGCTACACCAGGAATTCCAATCTCCCCTACCGCACTCTAGTCTGCCCGTACCCACTGCAGGCTGGAGGTTGAGCCTCCAGTTTTCACAGCAGACGCGACAAACCGCCTACGAGCTCTTTACGCCCAATAATTCCGGATAACGCTTGCACCCTACGTATTACCGCGGCTGCTGGCACGTAGTTAGCCGGTGCTTTTTCTGCAGGTACCGTCATGATGTGACAAGCACATCGCTTCTTCCCTACTAAAAGAGGTTTACAACCCGAAGGCCGTCGTCCCTCACGCGGCGTTGCTGCATCAGGCTTGCGCCCATTGTGCAATATTCCCCACTGCTGCCTCCCGTAGGAGTCTGGACCGTGTCTCAGTTCCAGTGTGGCCGGTCACCCTCTCAGGCCGGCTACCCGTCGTAGGCTTGGTGAGCCATTACCTCACCAACTACCTGATAGGCCGCGAGTCCATCCTTGACCGAAATTCTTTCCAGCTCCTCACCATGCGGCGGAAGCTCGTATCCAGTATTAGACGTCGTTTCCAACGCTTATTCCAGAGTCAAGGGCAGGTTACTCACGTGTTACTCACCCGTTCGCCACTAATCCACAGAGCAAGCTCTGCTTCATCGTTCGACTTGCATGTGTTAAGCACGCCGCCAGCGTTCATCCTGAGCCAGGATCAAACTCTCCATAAATGTTTGATTGCAACCACAAGCAAGCTTGCAGAAGCACATCTTGTGTCACCCGCACCCGGAATAGGGTGTCGAGGCGACAAGTTTGAAACTGACAGAACAAATCAATACTGACTTGCTTTGTTGTTTATATCTTTTTCCAAAGGAATCCGCTGCACCCCCACAACCAACCCGAAATAGGTTGATCATAAAAAGCACAGTCGGGTTTTTGGCATTTGACATTGTGCACGCTGTTGAGTTCTCAAGGATCGGACGCTCCTGACCTCCACCGCAAAACGGCTTCACCCCAAGGCAACAAAAACCTGTGTCGGCAACCCCCGCATAACTGCAGGAGGCAACCTGTCTAACTTACCAGCTTCACCGTGCATGTCAACTCAGTCGAAACGCACCACAACGGCACACAACAACAAACCAACACACCCATGAAACAGGAAGACATCCCCAGATCCGACACCGAAACCCATAAGAGGAATTCCGCTACCCGACCGGACTAAAACTATAACAGATTTAGAGGATGATGGCCCCCACTTGAGGCCGGAAACCTAACAGCAAAACTGCCCGGGACTTCCGCACCTTTGGGGTGACAAGAACAAACTTTACGTGCACCAACCCCCACCAACCAAACCCTCCCCCATCCCGGGCGTGTCGAGCATGCACCCCCAACAAAAC
>NZ_JBQIAV010000022.1:0-1570 GCF_054957775.1 Rhodoglobus galactosidasius
CGGAAGGTGTCAACCTTTATGAGTCAGTTTCTTTAGCCGGTCATTGAGTTCGTTCCTTCCTTTTCGGGTTCGTTGATCCACGTCGTCGTCGGGAATGTTGGCGGCTGCGGGAGCTTCCGAACGAAGCGTTCAGGGTGCGTGGCATAGGCGGTCCTGAGAACGCGGGCGCGAGCGTGCTGGATGGCGCGTGCGCGGCCGTGGTGAACGTTGAACGGGGTGTGCATTCCAATGCCCGAATGGCGATGTTCACCGTTGTACCAGTCGTAGAATTCGGTGCAGAATGAGCGTGCCTCGGCGAGGCTGTGGAACCGGTCGGGGAACTCGGGCCGGTACTTCAGAATTTTGAAGTGCGACTCCGAAAATGGATTGTCGTTACTTGTATGCGGGCGGGAGTGCGACTTGGTCACGCCCAGGTCGGCAAGCAGAAACGCGACGGGTTTCGACGCCATCGAGGACCCGTTATCGGAGTGGATCGTCAGCTGATCACGGCGAATGTTCTGCTTCTCGATCGTGTCGAGCAGGAGCCGCTCAGCCAGCTCGGCGGACTCCCGGGTCGCGACCATCCACCCGACGACGTACCGCGAGTAAATGTCGATAATCGTATACAAGTGGAAGTACGACCATGTGGCCGGACCCTTGAGCTTCGAGATGTCCCACGACCAGGTCATGTTGGGTCCCGTCGCGATGAGTTCGGGCTTGATGCGTGCCGGGTGCTCGGCCTGAGCACGACGCTCCCCGGTCTCGCCGTGGGCGCGGAGCAGACGATACATCGTCGCCACTGAGCACAGGTAGGTGCCCTCGTCGAGGAGGATCGCCTGGATCTCCGCCGGCGCCTTATCCACGAACCGATTGCACCGCAGCATCTCCAGAACAGCGGCGCACTCCAGCTCGGTCAGCGCCCGCGGCTGCTTCGCCGGCTCCGGCCGGGGCCGCGGCGATGACGGCGGTCTTGGCGACCGCGGGTGTTGGCGGTAGTGCGTCGCCCGCGACCGGCCCACGGCCAGGCACGCGTCCCGCGTGCCCACGAGAGGGACGAGGCAGGTGATGGTGGCGTCGATTATTTCTCGGTGTTCTTCTCGCTGCTGTTGGTCGAGAGTTGATCCAACAGAGCCGAGAGTTTTCCCTGGATAGCGATCACCTGCCTAGCCGTATCCAACTCGCCTAACAGCCGCAGATTCTCCTTCCGCAGGCGGGCGGCGTCCTTTTCTGCCGCGCTGGCTGGTGGTGCTCCCGCCGGCCGCGCCAACGCCTCCAGCACTCCTCTATCGCGCTGATCACGCCACTTACCCACCAGCGAGGTATACAACTTTTCCCGACGGAGCAAAGCGCCACGACCCTGCCGATCGAGTCGTTCGTACTCGGTCAGAATGTCGCGTTTGTACTTGGCCGTGTAGGTCCGCCGCCGAGCACGCTCGGGAACCTGAGGATCGGGGACATCTTCCATCCCTACAGCCTGCCCGATCGAGCTGAGCCCTGTCATTACGGTGTTCGTCAAGGGGAACTCCTTCCCCGCCCTCTACGACACTATTCGGGACGATCCCGGTGCCTTATGCAAGGTTGACAGAGAGGG
>NZ_JBQIAV010000023.1:0-1437 GCF_054957775.1 Rhodoglobus galactosidasius
GGGCTCTCCTGTCTCTTCCGTGGGTTAATTCCTGCCGGGGAGCACGGGTTTGTGGCCACCGAGGCTGAGCATCGCGAGGGCGATGAGGGCGTCGGGGGATTTGAAGCCGAAGGCGATGCGGGTTATGAGGCGGATCTTCGTGTTCATCGACTCGACCCGGCCGTTGGAGAGGCCGTGCTCGATCGAGGCGAGGATCGCAGGTCGGTGTTTGACGATGCTGCGTTGCAGTTTCACGAACGCGGGGATCCGACACCGCCTGGCCCAGCCCACCCACTTATCCAGGGCTTCAGCGGCCTCGGCGTGGGGCAGTTTGAAGATCACCCGGAGGCCTTCCTTGAGGTAGTACGCCCGCCCCAGAGTCGGGTCGGTCTGCACGATCCACGCGAGCTTCACTTTCTGCTTTTCGGTGAGGTTCTCGGGGTTCTTCCAGAGCGCGTAGCGGGAGTTCTTCACCCCGGCAGCACGGGCGCTGTCTGGCCGGACCGCAGCGTCGGCGGCAGGGCGGCCGCGGTGGCGGCGGGCCTCGTTCACCCGGGCAGCTTTCCGGGCGTCGTTCCAGGCTGATCGGCGGACTTCATCGAGAGCGTCGGTGGCCCATTTCACGACGTGGAACGGATCCGCGCACCGAACCGCGTTGGGGGCTTTCTCCGCAACAACACGGGCGATCCATGCAGCCCCGTCCGCTGAGACGTGCGTGATCAGTGCCGAGCGTTCCGGGCCCAACGCGTCGAAGAACGTGCCCAGGGTGGCCTTGTCCTGGCCGGGGGCTGCCCAGACGAGTCGCCCGGAATCGTGGTCGACAACCACGGTCAAATAGCGGTGGCCGCGCTTATAACTGATCTCGTCGATACCGATCCGGGCGAGGTCGGCGAACTGATCGAACTGCTTCCCGGTATCAGCCCACACTCGGGTGATGATCGCCCCGACCGTGCGCCACGCGATCCTCATCAGCACTGTGATCGCGGTCTTGGACGTCTGGGTTGCCAGCCACGCGACCTGGTCGTCGAAGAACAGCGTGTGCCCGCTCTGATGTCTCGCCCAGGGGACGGCCGCGACGGTGACACCGTGAACACCGCAGCTCACCCTTGGCGATTCGGCTTCCAGATGGACCTGTATCGAGCCAGCGTCCAAGGATCGCCACCGCCTGCGACCCTCACCGGCGTCATAGCGGGGGCAGCGTTTCCGACACGCCCCGCACCGGTTCCGCATCGACACGGTCGGTCGGACCGACGCGACGAGGGTGCCCGTGTCGGGATCCAGATCCACGTCTTCGACAATGGTCTTATCGACTCCGAGCAAAGTTCGCCATAGTGTTGTGCTTTGCACGCCGTTTTCTCGTCTCTAAGTTTCTTGCCTTTGACAGTTAGAAACCTAGACGGAAAGCGGCGTGCACTTGTTAACGGGCTCCGAAACGACCCACGGTTACGTCAGGAGAGC
>NZ_JBQIAV010000024.1:0-1159 GCF_054957775.1 Rhodoglobus galactosidasius
CCCGGGTTCTAGTTCGAGGTGCAACACGGTGTGGTTTCCTTCGATGATAGTTCTTGGAAGATTTCAGCGGGGGTTGCCCAGCCGAGGATTTTGCGGGGGCGGTTGTTGATCTCGGTGATGAACTCGTCGAGCTCTGTCTGTGTGAGGTCAGCGAAGCTGGTGCCTTTCGGGAGATATCGGCGGATACGGCCGTTGAAGTGCTCGTTCGTGCCCCGCTGGTACGCGGAGTACGGGTCAGCGAAGTAGGTCGGGATGCCCCGGGTGTCGGCGAGTCGGTAGTGGTAGGCGAACTCGCTGCCGTTATCGGCGGTCACTGAACGAGCCGCATGCGCAGGCATCGCGGTGAACATGCCCTGTTGCGCCTCGAGGGTGGCTTGCGCGGTGACCGCGGGAATCTTCACCCCGACGAGGTACCGGGAGGAGCGTTCCACGCTGGTGTGCAGGCCGCCGGTACCGCGAGCGCCAAGGACGCTGTCGGCTTCCCAATGCCCGAACTGGTCCCGGTCCTCGATCTCGGCGGGACGGTCATGGATCGAGGTGCGCCATTTGATTCGCTCGGAATGCACCTTCCTGCCGGGTCGTTTCCGGCGTTTGCGCTGCCCGCGGGGCAAGTACTGCCAGAACTGGCGGTGTGATCGTTCGGGGGCATAGATCCACGCATACAACGTTTCCGTGCTGACCCGCATGCGCAGGTCGTCGGGGAACTCGATTCGGATCCGGCCCGCGATCTCCTGCGGTGTCCACCCCTTCTCCAACTGTTTGATCACCCAGTCCACCAACCGGTCATGAACCATCCGGTACGGCCGATGCGAACGGGCCAAACGCACCTCCGCCAGGAGTTGCGCCTGGCCCCCGAGGTAGAGACGTTCATGCGGGCCACGCGTGTGAAGCTTGTTCCGCAGGTACGGGCGCAGATTCGCGTGATCATGCTCCGGCTGCCACGAGCCTCGGCCCAACTCACGGGTAATCGTGGACCGGTGCACCCCGAGCCTTCGCGCGATCTCCGCCTTGCTCCTGCCGCCATCGAGCAGCCTGGCGATCTCGATACGGTCTTCCAACGTCAAATGTCGGTATTGTGCGGTCAAGGAAGCGCAACCCCTCTCGGTGTGATCTGAACAACCACAACCTATGAGGTGTTGCGCTTCCGTTTAGAACTCGG
>NZ_JBQIAV010000025.1:0-1114 GCF_054957775.1 Rhodoglobus galactosidasius
GGTCACGTCCCTGGGAGTGGTGTAATTTCCGGCTGCTGAGCGTCGCTACGGCGACGTGAGGAGCCACCGTGTGATGGTCAGTGAGAACCGACTAAAGCTACTCACACGAAGGACACCACACGATGGCTCTTGACCAGTCTGCACTGCTTGATCTGCTTGCCCAACTGAAACTCACCGATGTCACTGACCGGATTCGCGTCGCGACCGAGAAGCTCTATCAAGAGCTGATCGATGCCGAAGCGTCCGCGTTCATCGGCGCCGCCCCATTCCAACGCACCACCGAGCGCAGCACCCACCGCAATGGCACCCGCCCCCGAACGTTAACAACGACTGCCGGGGATTTAGAGCTGTCGATCCCGAAGCTTCGCCAGGGATCGTTCTTCCCGGCATTGTTGGAGCGTCGCCGCCGAGTCGATCAGGCCCTGTTCGCCGTGGTGATGGAGGCATATCTTCACGGGGTCTCCACTCGGAAGGTCGATGATCTCGTGAAGGCTCTCGGCGCTGATTCTGGGATCTCGAAGTCGGAGGTCTCAAGAATCTGCGCGGGTTTGGACGAGGAGGTCGCCCAATTCCGGGACCGGGATCTGGCAGCGCTGGACTTCCCGTATGTGTTTCTCGACGCCACCTATTGCAAAGCTCGCGTGAACCATCGGATCGTGTCTCAAGCGGTCGTCGTCGCTGTCGGTGTCGCGGCGGACGGGCGCCGCGAAGTGCTCGGCTTCGACGTTGGCGACACCGAGAACGAAGCATTCTGGACGGGGTTTCTGCGGTCGTTGAAAACTCGCGGCCTGGGCGGGGTTGCGTTGGTGATGTCTGATGCGCACTCGGGGTTGAAGAAAGCAATCGACACCGTCTTTCAGGGCGCCAGTTGGCAACGCTGCCGGGTGCATTTCATGCGCAACGTTCTCGCCGTGGTGCCCAAGGGCAGCCAAGACATGGTGGCCTCGGTCATCCGCACAGTCTTCGCGCAACCCGACGCTGAACACATCCAGAAGCAGTTCACCGAAGTCGTTGCGATGTTGGGCCGCTCCCACCCCAAGGTCGCGGCCATGCTTGACGACGCCCGATACGACCTGCTCGCGTTCGCCGCTTTCCCGCAGCGGCATTGGCGTCA
>NZ_JBQIAV010000026.1:0-685 GCF_054957775.1 Rhodoglobus galactosidasius
CTAACAGCAAAACTGCCCGGGACTTCCGCACCTTTGGGGTGACAAGAACAAACTTTACGTGCACCAACCCCCACCAACCAAACCCTCCCCCATCCCGGGCGTGTCGAGCATGCACCCCCAACAAAACACTGGGCAGCACACGATCTGACAGCGGCTAGGGATACGTCATCACGGTGCAACCCCCGAAGCGCGAATCAGTCGAGCTGCGACAAGATGGTTCTATGTCCAGTTTCACCACACGCGCAGCGCGCCTCGATGATGCTCAGGAACTTGCAGCCGTGCACACTCAGTCGTGGAAAGAGACCTATGTCGGACTGTTCCCCCCACAGGCGTGGAGCAACGAAGCTCGACTTCGTCGCCTAGAGATGTGGAACGAGCTTCTTACCGATAGAAACCTGACCACGGTCGTGGCAGAAGTCGAGTCGCGGATAGTCGGATTCGCCCATGCGGAATATAATCGCGATGAACCCCTGCTTCCCGCGGAAGAGCTGAAGATGATCTACGTGTTGGCCGAAGCGCAAGGTGCCGGAGCGGGCCAGGCACTTATCGACTCCGCACGGTCACGTCCCGCCGAGTGGTGTGATTTCTCATCTCCGTGCGGGTCAGTGGTTTTAGCTTACGCGGCGGTGAGTTCGGGGATGAGGTTCACCTCCTCGATGGTTTCGATGGCGACGTTCATGGCCTT
>NZ_JBQIAV010000027.1:0-554 GCF_054957775.1 Rhodoglobus galactosidasius
ATCGCAGATTTATACGTCCTTCTTCGGCTCCAGATGCCAAGGCATCCACCGTTTGCTCTTAGAAAATTGATATCACATGAGTATAAGAATCGATCGCAACACTAAAAGTGTTGAGATTGACCAATGATTGATCCAACAACAAAGTTGCTGAACGTCATCGTTTATTTCTTGTGATCCGACCTTTCGGTCGAATCTAAGATGCTCGCGTCCACTGTGTAGTTCTCAAAATACGGGCGGTATCCTCCACCACCCCCAACCAAAGTCAGAGATGACACCAGGATCCGTTAGACCCAAACACCCCGAAAGGGATGTTCACGGTCCTAAGGTACGAAACCGAATCTCAAAGATTCGGGCCCGGTCCCTCAGGACCCAACAACGTGCAAAGACCAGCACCCCCGCAACCCTCGTTCCTACCCACTAAAAAGTGGGTGTACTGAAGAGAAAACAGTTCCTCTGGTCACAATGTCAATGTTCCACCCATGAGCGCCGTCCACCCCGAACAGGGCAGTACGACTTGGCAAGTAATTCCGTAAGATCGCGAACTGTAAACAGGA
>NZ_JBQIAV010000028.1:0-370 GCF_054957775.1 Rhodoglobus galactosidasius
ATCGCAGATTTATACGTCCTTCTTCGGCTCCAGATGCCAAGGCATCCACCGTTTGCTCTTAGAAAATTGATATCACATGAGTATAAGAATCGATCGCAACACTAAAAGTGTTGAGATTGACCAATGAACTCCCCACAACATAAATGCTGCGAAAAGTTATTGTTATTTATGTGATTCGACCTTTCGGTCGAATCTAAGATGCTCGCGTCCACTGTGTAGTTCTCAAAATACGGGCGGTATCCCCCACCACCCCCAACCAAAGTCAGAGATGACACCAGGATCCGTTAGACCCAAACACCCCGAAAGGGATGTTCACGGTCCTAAGGTACGAAACCGAATCTCAAAGATTCGGGCCCGGTCCCTCAGGACC
>NZ_JBQIAV010000029.1:0-337 GCF_054957775.1 Rhodoglobus galactosidasius
TCCAGAAGCAGTTCACCGAAGTCGTTGCGATGTTGGGCCGCTCCCACCCCAAGGTCGCGGCCATGCTTGACGACGCCCGATACGACCTGCTCGCGTTCGCCGCTTTCCCGCAGCGGCATTGGCGTCAGATTTGGTCGACGAACCCGCTGGAACGCGTCAACAAAGAGATCAAACGGCGCACTGACGTCGTGGGTGTGTTCCCGAACCCGGCCGCCCTGTTGCGTCTTGCAGGTTCGGTACTGATCGAGCAGCACGACGAATGGGAAGCCGGCGACCGCCGCTATTTCTCTGCAGCCTCGATGCTGGAGCTGAAGGCCATGAACGTCGCCATCGAAAC
>NZ_JBQIAV010000030.1:0-289 GCF_054957775.1 Rhodoglobus galactosidasius
TCCTGTTTACAGTTCGCGATCTTACGGAATTACTTGCCAAGTCGTACTGCCCTGTTCGGGGTGGACGGCGCTCATGGGTGGAACATTGACATTGTGACCAGAGGAACTGTTTTCTCTTCAGTACACCAACTTTGTTGGTAGGAACGAGGGGAGATGGTGGGCCTGGTCTTTGCACGTTGTTGGGTCCTGAGGGACCGGGCCCGAATCTTTGAGATTCGGTTTCGTACCTTAGGACCGTGAACATCCCTTTCGGGGTGTTTGGGTCTAACGGATCCTGGTGTCATCTCTG
>NZ_JBQIAV010000031.1:0-261 GCF_054957775.1 Rhodoglobus galactosidasius
TACTAATAAGTCGATAAATTGATAACACCCCACCTCACCGGAACCCTTTAGGGTTGCGATGGTGACTGAGAAGAATTCTCGCGTCCACTTTGTGGTTCCCGATTTACGGTCGGGAACTGCGCCCAGCACACATTGCTCGGGATCCACCTTCGGGAGGGTTCCAGGTTATGTTTACTGGCCCAGACTGATACATAAATCAATAGTGTTTCGGCGGCCATAGCGAGAGGGAAACGCCCGGTTACATTCCGAACCCGGAAGCTA
>NZ_JBQIAV010000032.1:0-258 GCF_054957775.1 Rhodoglobus galactosidasius
TCCCGTATGTGTTTCTCGACGCCACCTATTGCAAAGCTCGCGTGAACCATCGGATCGTGTCTCAAGCGGTCGTCGTCGCTGTCGGTGTCGCGGCGGACGGGCGCCGCGAAGTGCTCGGCTTCGACGTGGGAGACACCGAGAACGAAGCATTCTGGACGGGGTTTCTGCGGTCGTTGAAAACTCGCGGCCTGGGCGGGGTTGCGTTGGTGATGTCTGATGCGCACTCGGGGTTGAAGAAAGCAATCGACACCGTCTTTC
>NZ_JBQIAV010000033.1:0-256 GCF_054957775.1 Rhodoglobus galactosidasius
ATAGGGTGCCGTCTCGGCTGAGTTTGGCCAGTAGTTGCCAGGCTTTGCGGAGCCGGTCGTGGGTGAACCAGTACCGGTGACCGTCGGAGCTGCGTTCCTTCGTGAGGTGTCCGTGGGCTTGCCACCAAACCTCGAGCTTCAGCCGCCACGCGATCACCGCGTCCTCGTTCCGCACGGCGGACAGCTCTCGGGATAACGTCAGCAGGCGGCGGCCGGTATCGGTGCGGGGATTCAAAGTGAGGTGACGGCGGATGTT
>NZ_JBQIAV010000034.1:0-255 GCF_054957775.1 Rhodoglobus galactosidasius
CGTGCTGCTCGATCAGTACCGAACCTGCAAGACGCAACAGGGCGGCCGGGTTCGGGAACACACCCACGACGTCAGTGCGCCGTTTGATCTCTTTGTTGACGCGTTCCAGCGGGTTCGTCGACCAAATTTGACGCCAATGCCGCTGCGGGAAAGCGGCGAACGCGAGCAGGTCGTATCGGGCGTCGTCAAGCATGGCCGCGACCTTGGGGTGGG
This sequence comes from Rhodoglobus galactosidasius, assembly GCF_054957775.1. Classification (NCBI taxonomy): domain Bacteria; kingdom Bacillati; phylum Actinomycetota; class Actinomycetes; order Micrococcales; family Microbacteriaceae; genus Rhodoglobus; species Rhodoglobus galactosidasius. The sequence continues at coordinate 214 of NZ_JBQIAV010000034.1, forward strand.
AGCGGCCCAACATCGCAACGACTTCGGTGAACTGCTTCTGGA
>NZ_JBQIAV010000035.1:0-255 GCF_054957775.1 Rhodoglobus galactosidasius
GGGGGGGGGGGGGGGGGGGGGGGGGGGGGGGGGGGGGGGGGGGGGGGGGGGGGGGGGGGGGGGGGGGGGGGGGGGGGGGGGGGGGGGGGGGGGGGGGGGGGGGGGGGGGGGGGGGGGGGGGGGGGGGGGGGGGGGGGGGGGGGGGGGGGGGGGGGGGGGGGGGGGGGGGGGGGGGGGGGGGGGGGGGGGGGGGGGGGGGGGGGGGGGGGGGGGGGGGGGGGGGGGGGGGGGGGGGGGGGGGGGGGGGGGGGGGGG
>NZ_JBQIAV010000036.1:0-246 GCF_054957775.1 Rhodoglobus galactosidasius
AAGCTGCGTTGCCGTCGCTTGCGGTGATACTTCCCCTCGATCCATGAAACGATCGCGAGGCGCAACTCCTGTCGGCTCGCCCAGGACTGCCGGTCGAGCACGTTTTTCTGCAACAAGCTGAAGAACGTTCTCAACCGCCGCACTTGGGCAACCCAAGAGGACTTGCGAATCGCGATCGTGACGTGGATCGAGCGGACCTACCACCGGTGCCGCCGGCAGGCCAGACTGGGCCGGTTGACCCCGATC
>NZ_JBQIAV010000037.1:0-240 GCF_054957775.1 Rhodoglobus galactosidasius
GCTATTCATTGCAATGTACTCGCGGGTTCCGAGCTGAAACGTTGTCCAGCACAGTTCAGTGTCAATCATGCGGCTACCGCCATTTCAGAGTTTCCGAACAGAGGGACCACATTGTAATGAGAAGGTCCGGAGTTCGATTCTCCGAGGTGGCTCCCATTGTCGGGGTCGGTGTCGGGGTCATAGGACGCACTCGCATCTAGATCACCCCGGAACCAGTACCGGGACACGTGTGTCTTTTCC
>NZ_JBQIAV010000038.1:0-228 GCF_054957775.1 Rhodoglobus galactosidasius
CCGCCCTGTTGCGTCTTGCAGGTTCGGTACTGATCGAGCAGCACGACGAATGGGAAGCCGGCGACCGCCGCTATTTCTCTGCAGCCTCGATGCTGGAGCTGAAGGCCATGAACGTCGCCATCGAAACCATCGAGGAGGTGAACCTCATCCCCGAACTCACCGCCGCGTAAGCTAAAACCACTGACCCGCACGGAGATGAGAAATCACACCACTCGGCGGGACGTGACC